>NZ_JAHBDE010000034.1:0-51966 GCF_019956175.1 Pseudomonas sp. BF-R-30
GTGTGTCAGTCGACATTGATGTTGGATGACCCTGCGCCTTCGCGAGCAAGCCCGCTCCCACATTTGCTTTGTGTTGTTCACCGAATCGGCTGAAGGGGTCAGAATCTTCAGCCGTTTTCATCAGCGCAACAGCTGTTATCAACCGGGTTTTTCCCACCTCGAAACAGACAATGAGCCTCTCTCGACCCTCATTGAGTCTGTGCCCATGCAAACCACCAATACGGTTTTAATGATTCGCCCGACACGTTTCTCCTTCAATCAGGACACGGCGGCGAACAACCGCTTCCAGCGTCCGGCAACCGTTGCTGAAGACGTTCAACTCAAGGCCCTTGCCGAGTTCGATGGCTATGTCGCCGCGTTGCGTCGGCACGGCGTTGAAGTCCTGGTGCATAACGATCGAGAAGCGCCCCATACCCCGGACTCGATCTTCCCCAACAACTGGTGGAGCAGCCACCCGGATGGCACCTTGGTGCTGTATCCGATGCAGGGCCACAACCGGCGACTGGAGCGGGACAAAGGTGTACTCGACGGGCTGCTGGGCGAATACCGGGTCGAGCAGTTGCTAGACCTGTCCAGCCTCGAAGAGCAGGAGGTTTTCCTGGAGGGCACCGGCAGCATGGTCCTGGATCGGCAACAGCGGATTTGCTACGCCGGGTATTCCACACGCACCCACGCCCAGGCCCTGGATCAGTTGGTCACCCATTTGGGCTATGAACTCTGTGCGTTCAACGCGGTGGATCGCCAGGGCGTGGCGATTTATCACACCAATGTGATGATGAGTGTTGGCACCCGCCTGGCGGTGGCTTGCCTGGCGTCCTTGCCCCATTCGGGTGAACGTACGGCGCTGCGTGAACGGCTCGAAACCAGCGGCAAACAGGTCATCGCCTTGAACTGGGAGCAGTTGGAGTCCTTTGCCGGCAACATGCTGGAAGTGCACAGCGCAGCGGGCGAGCCGCTGCTGGTGATGTCGCGCACAGCCTGGCAATCACTGGACGCCAATCAGCGTCGCTTGATCGAAGCTCACACCACGCCGTTGCCGGTGAACATCGACACCATCGAGCGCATCGGTGGCGGCAGCGCGCGCTGCATGTTGGCCGAGGTATTCCTGCCCAGGCAGGGGGGCAGTGCCTGCCTTGCAACTATCAGCGACCTGGATCACTAACCGAAAAAGATCGCAGCTGGCGGCAACCCCTGTATGTCCGCATCAAGGTAGGTCTGCCAGCCAAGGTTGAAAGCCAGTATCCGGTCCATCTTTCCGGCGGCCAGCAGCAGCGCGTTGCTATCGCCCGCGCGCTGGCCATGGAGCCCCAGGTGATGCTGTTCGATGAGCCGACCTCCGCGCTGGATCCCGAACTGGTGGGTGAGCTGCTCAAAGTCATGCAGCAGCTTGCCGAAGAGGGCCGGACAATGGTGGTGGTCACCCATGAAATGGCGTTTGCCAGGCAGGTGTCGAACCACGTCATGTTCCTGCATCAGGGCCGGATGGAGGAGCAGGGGGCGCCGAGCGCTGTGCTGGAACAGCCCCGTAGCGAGCGGTTGAAACAGTTTTTGTCGGGTAGTCTGAAGTAACCTGTCGCGCCCAGTGTGCGGGAAGTGTTTTTTTGGGATGTCGGGGCCGCGGTCCGACGAAGAAACCGCGGCGGCCGATCAATCAGGCGGCGGGGAGCAGGCCTTTCTGTTTGGCGACATGAGTCGCCAGTGCGTCCATCAAGTCCGGGGACAGGCAGTCATAGGGCTCCAGGCCGATCGAGCGCAGGCGCTCACGGATGGCCTTCATTTGCGCTGGCGGTGTGCCGGTTTCGATGATGGACGACACGAACGCCGCGAAGCTCGGCGCAGCCCATCCACGTTGGGGAGAGAGCTCGGTGTGGACGAAGTCCAGACCATAAAATGCATGGTCTTTGTTCTCGATGCGCCCGAAGAGATGGGTGTGGCACTGCTTGCAGGCGTGCCGCTGAATGGTGGCGGTTTCGTCGACAATTGCCAGTTTTTCACCGTGGGCAGTGACGCTGACCTTATCCCGAGGTACTACGGCAATGACAGCGAATATCGCGTTTTGCGGTTTCCAGCATTTGCTGCAGCCGCACGCGTGGTTATGCAGGGTTTGTGCGTCGATCTTGACCTCGACCTTGTCGGTCGCACACAGGCATTGCAGGGTGCCTCCTGTGAAATTCGCAGCGGCAGGCTGGATACCATTGTCCAGTGCAGGGTGAAGATTCAAGGTGTTCACGTTGGCTTCTCCGTTTCAGGGTGTCAGACGAAAGTGCCTTGGGCCGTGCACCTCATCGCATCCTGGAACATCTTCGGCAACAGGGTGCGACCCTCGACGCCTTTGGATTTATCGACCCGAAGATCGCCTGGGCCAAGCGACCACGGGGAGAAAGAGTGGCTGTCGCCTCCGGTATCCCAGAGAAAATCATAGTTCAAAGACGCCCTGAAAACCGGGTAGCAAGCGGTTTCTTATTGCTCGTGGATTCCCACTGATCCAGCGACGATATTGCTTCAGACACATCGCAGGGTGAGCACGAAAACTTAATGTCTGAAGCATCGATGGCAAATCTACAAATCAGTTCGCGAGAATTCAAAGAGTTGGTTCGGAGAGCTAGAGCTGGGGACCTCAGAACTGAGGCGGGGATCTGCTTTAATACAGCATTTAACATAATATACATTACACGTAATAAGATGTGACCAGATTGGCCCGACTCCCACAGATCTTGAAGCAAGCTACCACCTCATCCTCGCGTCAGCCTTTCGATCAATGGCCAATGCTCAGGAAACTGCTGACCGAGCTTTTGCCGGTCACCCATTTCCATATCCGCGAAATCAAAGCCTGGCGTAACCGCTTCACTGATCAAGCCGAATCCTGCTGCACCGTGCATCACCTGCGAAGCTTTCCAGATGCCACCGGGCACATGCAGTTGCAAGCATTGTCCGGCGAGAACGTCGTGACCCATCACAATGGTTTTCAATGCGCCGTCCGGAAAAATCAGCGTGTACTGAATCGGATCGCCCAGATGATAGTAATGAACGATGTCTGACCGGTTCAGATGGAAATGACCTATTGGAGCGTCCTGGGTCAGCAGATAGAAAATCGACGTCATGCAATGCCGTTGGCCAGCGGACGTCAGAATCATGTTCTGGTCGTCCGACTGGTAGGTTCTGCGGAAGAAACCACCTTCGATATGGGGCTCAAGGGCCAGGGTTTTGATCAGCTCTGCAATTTTCGTGGTGCTTGGATTCATTTTGTCTCCCTGTCTTTAAATCGCAACTTTATTGGCATAATCGAAGCATTTGCCAACATAACTCGACTAAATAGTGCTTTAGTCGAGTTAGCCTTCATACTGATCCTGGCCCCCCTCCAGTGTCTGACCTGTTGTGTATCACAGTGTATCGGCGTGACACCTCGATACACAGACTTTCATCCGGCCTGCAATTGGACACAGGCCAGATACGTTGCCGCGCTTGAATGCACGTAAGGTTTGAAGGGGTTCGGACGGAACCCCTGACCCACGGCTGGTAATGGAGACATCCCATGAAGATGGCACTGCGCAACAGCAAATCCGGCAAGACTCGCCGCCACCTGGTCGGCCCTTCGATCCTCGCGCTGACGCTGTTCGGCGTGCTCGGTGCGGCTCACGCGCAAACGGCCGCCACCGCGCAGCCAGCCGTGGCCCCTGCCGGTACCACCCAGGCGGCGCCCTCGCCCTTCGGCCCGCTCAAGCATGTCAACGCCGGGCTGCTGGACGTGGCGTACGCAGAAACAGGCCCGGTCAACGGGCCGGTGGTGATCCTGCTGCACGGCTGGCCGTACGACATTCATAGCTATGATGAGGTTGCGCCGTTGCTGGCCGCCAAGGGTTATCGGGTGCTGATGCCCTATGCCCGGGGTTATGGCGATACGCATTTCCTGTCCGACAAAACCCTGCGCAATGGCCAACCGGCTGCACTGGCCAGTGATGTCATCGACTTCATGGATGCCCTGAAGATCAAGCAAGCGGTGCTCGGTGGCTACGACTGGGGTGCGCGTTCGGCCGGCATTGTCTCGGCACTGTGGCCGGAACGGGTCAAGGCGTTGGTCTCGGTCAGCGGTTATCTGATCGGCAACCAGGCGGCCGGCAAGAACCCGCTGCCACCCAAGGCGGAATTGCAGTGGTGGTATCAGTTCTACTTCGCCACTGACCGTGGTCGCGCCGGTTACGAGAAGAACACCCATGACTTCGCCAAGCTGATCTGGCAACTGGCCTCGCCGAAATGGGCGTTCGATGACGCCACCTTCGACCGCAGTGCCAAGGCGCTGGACAACCCCGACCATGTCGACATCACCGTGTTCAACTACCGCTGGCGCCTGGGCCTGGTCCAGGGCGAAAGTCGGTACGAAGCGTTGGAGCAGAAACTGGCCACGGCGCCGTCCATCAGCGTGCCAACCATCACCCTTGAAGGCGATGCCAACGGCGCACCGCACCCGGCGCCTGAAGACTATGCCAAGCGCTTCACCGGCAAATACGAGTTCCGGTTGATCAATGGTGGCATCGGCCACAATCTGCCGCAGGAAGATCCGCAGGCGTTCGCCAAGGCGGTGATTGATGCCGATCATCTTTGAGGTCGATCTGAGGCCCTCGCGCCTGCGCTGAACAGCACTGGGGTAAAGGATGAGCTATCTTGAGAGCGAATCACCTGCATTCGGTGACTGCCGACAAGTAAGGACGCTTCATGAATCGTTTACCCCGGTGTCATGCCCTCCTCGCCTTGACTTTCGCCAGTACGGTCACAACCGCAGCCCTGTTGAGTACGCCGGGTTACGCAGCGCAAGTCACTGTTGCCGCTCCGGTCGCCAGCCCTGTCTCAGGCCCTGTCGCCGGCACCAAAGTAACCGAACCGTATGTGCGCATGATGGCGCGCGAGGCGTATTTCTGGGCCTGGCCGATGGCCAATATCTTCAATCGTCGCCAGGCCTTCAAGAACTTGCCGGAACCCGGCTTGATGGGCGGCATCGTACCCGTGGCCCCGATCAATCGGCTGTCGATGCTCAGCGACTACATCGACCCGGCCGAGCGGCTGGTGGCCTGTCCGAACCAGGACGTGGTGTACGGCGCCGGCAGCATCGCCCTGGACATTGAGCCGGTGGTGCTGCAAGTGCCGGACTTCGACGGCCGATTCTGGGTGTATCAGGTGGTGGACCTGCGTTCGGACAGCTTCGTCGAGATGGGCAAAATGTATAACACCCAACCGGGTTTCTACCTGTTGGTCGGCCCGGACTGGAACGGCAAGGTGCCGCCCGGCATCAAGCGGGTGTACCGGGCGCGTACGAACACCGGGTTCGTGATCCCTCGGGTATTTCAGGACGATACCGCCGCCGATCGTCAGGCTGTGCAACCCGCATTGTCGGGCATCGACATGTACCCGCTGTCGCAATACGACGGCAAGATGAAGAAGCGCAACTGGGCCAGGCTGCCGAAATTCCCGGCCCAGGCTTCTGAAGGCAATGCCGAAACCAGGTGGGTGGTGCCGGAGAAGTTCTTCGATGAGCTGCCGGCCCTGCTCAAGGACGCCAAGCCATTGCCGGGGGAAGAAGCCCGCTACGCGCAAATGGCCGCCCTCGCGGCTATCGCCAAGGCCGACCCGCAACTTCGCGCCGCGATGATCGACGAGGCGAAAAAGGCCGACAGCGAAGTGATCGACCCGCTGTTGCAGTTCCGCAACTACGGTCTGCAATTGCCCAATCACTGGAGCACCGTGAGCAACGGTGCAGCGTTCGGCACCGACTATTTCACCCGTACCGCCGTCGCGCGTTCGAACATATTCGTGAACCAGCAGAAAGAGACCAAATACTTCTACCAGGACCTGGATGAGAACGGCCTGCGCCTCAACGGCCGGTACGGCTACAGCGTCACGTTCGCCAAAGGCAAGCTGCCGCCAGTCAGGGGGTTCTGGTCGCTGACGCTGTACAACGAACAGCACTTCTTCTCGCCGAACGAGCTCAAGCGTTACTCCATCGGCACCAAGAACAAATCCCTGCAAACCAATCCTGACGGCTCGCTGACCATTTACGTGCAAAGTGAATCACCGGGCAAGGACAAGGAAAGCAACTGGCTGCCCTCGCCCAAAGGTGCCGAATTCTCGCTGTACATCCGCGCCTACTGGCCGCAAGCCGATGTCCTCGACGGTGACTGGACCCCACCGGCGGTGGTGAAAACCAAATGAACAGGATCTGAAAAAATGAGCGTCCGGGTGGCGCTCACTTCATTTTGGCGGCATGGAATCCCCCCTAAACCCTGTGGGAGCGAGACTGCTCACGATGGCGGAGTGTCAGCCGATATCAATGTTGGACGTGCCGGCCTCATCGCGAGCAAGCTCGCTCCCACAGGTTTCAGTGGCGCCCACAAATGCTTGTCACACCACAAAACAAAGGTGGGAGCGAGCTTGCTCGCGATGGCGGAGTGTCAGCCGGTATCAATGCTGGATGTGCCGGCCTCATCGCGAGCAAGCTCGCTCCCACAGGTTTCAGTGACGCCCACAAATGCTTGTCACACCACAAAACAAAGGTGGGAGCGAGCTCGCTCGCGATGGCGGAGTGTCAGCCAGTATCAATGCTGGATGTGCCGGCCTTATCGCGAGCAGGTTCGCTCCCACAGGACACGATGGCTGGCTTCGCGCTCCGCCGGTTTACGCCAGACACGACTTTTGCTACGAGTAATGGATCTCACTCAAGTCGATCGACACCAGCAACGCCTCCTTGTTGACCTGCCCATCGATCTTGCGTCGATAGGCTAGCCGCTTGCCCGGCATGCGCAATCCGTCGGCTTCGACGTAGTCACCAACCAGTTGGGTTGCGGGCATGCCGCCGCTCACATCGACGTTGTAGTCGTGGCGGCACAGCAGAAAGCCATCGCCGAAATAGAAGTCCTGGATGGCGCTGTGGGTTGCGATGCTGTCGGGAAAGTGCACCCGCAAATGCCGCCAGAGTTCGGCCCCCTCTTGCAGTGGCTCGATTTCCTCGCTGGTTACGCCCGGCAAGGTGAACAGGAAGGGCATGGTCAGGTAGGACCACATCGCATAACCGTTGAAGTAGGCCCGGTGCAACGGGTCCCACGCCGTGTGTTCCCCATGGCCCTTGAAGGATGCCCGGGGCGCATGGCGCTCGGCAATCACCTTGCCCGCGGTATTCTCGATGGCGATTCGGTTCGGCGTATAGGCCGTGAATTGCTCCGGTGCGCCGAAGGGTTTCACCGAGGCTCTTTGTTCATGCAGCCACGCGGTCATCTGGCGTGGCGCGCTGTCCTGGGTCAACCCTTTCATGCCCCAGAGCGAGCCGCCGGTGACGATCGTGGCGCAGACCTTATTGAAACTGTTCCAGCGCACCAGGCCGCCATGGGCGGCAAGCACCTGGTCCAGCAGTTCTCGATCCTGTGCAGACATGATTGCGTCCCCTCCTCGGCCGGCAGCGCTTGCCTCATTACCAGAATAATCGATAGCCGACCGCTTGCAGGGCCGTGCCGATGGACAGCCCAATTGGGGTTCTAGCGCACTTTGCGCACCAGGCATCAAAGACAGCACATCGATTCAATATTCCCGACCCGATCTACGTAACCATGACCACCTCACTCCCCCCCGTAAGGACAGTGTCATGGCCATTGCAAAGGCAGAACCTGGCATAACCCTGCCCCTTTGGTGACCCATTGATGATCCTTTCCCTGCAAGACTTCAGGGCGCCTATTGCCCTGTTTTTCTGCCTGCTGGCCAACCACGCACCGGCCGAGGAATCGGTGCAAGGCGCAGAAGGATTTTTCGAGGGCTCAACCCTTGGCGTGCTCAGTCGAAACTTTTATCTGAACAGCGACTATCGATCCCCCTCACCGACCGGAAAAAACTACAAAGCCGAATGGGCTCAAGGTTTTATCAGCGCTTTTGAATCCGGTTTCACGCCGGGCACAGTTGGTTTCGGTCTCGATGCCCATGCCTTTGCTGGATTGAAACTCGACGGTGGCAAAGGCCATTCCGGAACCGGTCTGCTGCCCGTGGGCAGTGACGGTCGTAGCGAAAGCAATTACTCCAGCGGTGGCGGCGCGATCAAGCTCAAGGCATCGAACACCACCCTGGCGTTTGGCGAAATGGAGGTCGAATCCCCGGTGTTCGATACCGCGGACAAACGCCTGCAGCCGGAGTACGCCACAGGTTTTCTGCTCAACAACCGCGAAATCGACGGCATGAACCTGCAAGCCGGTCACTTCACGGCATTCAAGAATCAGGACAGTGCTTCAGGCAAGGGCAACTTTTTCGGTTATGGCGCCAATACCGAGGCCGGCGGCATTTCGTTTGTCGGCGCCGATCTGTTTACCCAAAGCCCGGTTGGCGGCGCCCTGTATGCCTCGGATCTGACCGACACCTGGCATCAGTACTACGGCAACCTGCACTTCAAACAGTCCGGGATGTTCCTCGACGCCAACCTCTATCACACCAGGGACAGTGGTCAGGCGCTGGCCGGCGCCATCGACAACACGGCGTACAGCCTGTCCGGTAAATACGCGCTGGGCGCCCATGGTTTCACCCTGGCGTATCAGAAAGTCGACGGTGATACGCCATTCGATTTCGTCGGTGGCGATTCCATCTACCTGGCCAACTCGATCAAGTACGCCGACTTCAACGGCGCCCACGAACGCTCCTGGCAGGTTCGTTACGAACTGGACCTGACTGCCTTCGGGATACCCGGCCTGAAGTTCATGACCCGCTACGTCACCGGCGACCAGATCGACGGCACCCATGCACCACAAGGCGGGGCCTACAACCCGTTCGACCCGGCGACCGGCACCTTCGTGCCGCAACAAGGGGATGGCGGCAAGCATTGGGAACGGGACATTGATTTGAAGTACATCGTCCAAACGGGGGCGGCGAAGGACCTGTCGGTACAGGTGTCACACGTTTCGCATCGGGCCAATGAGGCGCAGGCGGGTGATGACATAGACCGGATATATGTAGTGATTGAGTACCCGCTGGAGTTCTGAGCAAACCACGCGGCAATGTTTGGAATGTATTCAATTGTTGGAGCGGGCTTGCCGCAAAGCTGTAAATTCTGTTCGGATTGGAAGGTTTGCAATAGTGCCCCGGCTGCTCGAAACCGCATCAATAGTATGATGGCTTGCACGCAGTCGACCATCTCCGTGGAGGCCCATTCATGGGAACCGTACGAAAAACCATCACCGTGACTGACCAGCAAGACAACTGGATCAAAGCGCAGATA
Source organism: Pseudomonas sp. BF-R-30 (assembly GCF_019956175.1). Lineage (NCBI taxonomy): Bacteria > Pseudomonadati > Pseudomonadota > Gammaproteobacteria > Pseudomonadales > Pseudomonadaceae > Pseudomonas > Pseudomonas sp. BF-R-30. The sequence continues at coordinate 9,236 of NZ_JAHBDE010000034.1, forward strand.
GAAGCGGGTCATTACACCAACGACAGCGAATACATTCGCGATCTGATCCGTCGTGAACAGGAGCGCAGCGCTGAACTCGAAACGATCCGTTCCGCCCTTCGGGAAGGTGAGTCCAGCGGAAAGCCTCGCCCATTCGATCCTGTTGCATTCAAACAGAGAATGTTAACCGCGCATGGCTGAATATCGTCTGACGCCTGCCGCAGAGGGTGACCTTGAGGCAATCTGGAGTTATACCGCTCGCCAGTGGGGCCTGGATCAGGCCAATCGCATGGAAGCGCAGCGCAATTTCTGACGATCCATTTCACAACCCCCGTGTAAAAACTGGACGAATGTGTTGCTTCGACCAACTGCCATCGCGAGCAGGCTCGCTCCCACAGGGGATTCAGTTGAGTCAGAACGTGTGGGGTTGATTGGCGGAAGGCAGCCGGAGTCGAACCTGCCCGGGAACGGATGCCGTCCCCAACCGGGTTTGAAGCCCGGCCGCGCCACCGGGCGCGATTGCCTTCCTTGAATGATTGCCTCTGAATCAAAGCTCATTTCGCTGGGCCAGCGCACTGTCCAGGCGAATCTGCCGACGATCGCCAAAGCGCCGGGTCAGGCCGACACGGTCAAAATACTCCAGTATCTGAATGCTGCGCTTGCGCCCCAGGCCCACCGCATCACGAAACGCCGTCACCTGAATCACCGGGTTGGCGTCCGCCAGTTGCAACAGCATAGCCGCCAATCGGCGAATCATGCTGTCGGTGTAAAACAGGTCGCGCACCACCTGGTGCATCAAGCCCAGGCGCGCCATTTTGCGTAGCAATGCACGGACGGTGGCTTCGTCATGTCCCAGGTTGCGCACCCAGGGCGGGTCGAATCCGGCCTGTTCGAATAGCGGCTGCAATTGTAGCCACAGGGTTTCGTCCTCTTCGCTCAAGCGCACCTGATGTTCGGGCAGGTGCAACCACGGGCCGCTGCTGGCGATGTCTCCGCTGGCCAACAACTCGTCGAGCAGGCTGATAAACGTTGGGCGTTCCAGCGTGCTGCCGATGAATCGACGCAAGCGATCCCGGTCCGGCCCCATCTGATCCGGTTCGAGTTGATGGAAATGCGCGAGCTGATCCACTAAGGGCGCTTTCAAGGATTCCCAGCGACTTGCACTGAACAGCAATGGGCCTTGACGGGTATCGATCAGGCGCACGTCAGCGGGCAACACCCAACTGCTGCGCGGTCGGTTGAACTGCCGCTCCAGGCGCTGCGGATCGAGTCCGGTGTCGCTGTGGGCCAGCAACGCCGGCAAAACATCTTCCAGCCCGGCACTGTTCGCCAGCGCACCCAGTTGCGCCAGACGTTCGGGGCTGCGGCGTTGCCGATCCGGGGCAAACGGATCGAGCACCTGGCCGCCACCCAGGGTTCGTTGGGCACTCTGGTCACGCAGGATCAGCGGATCACCCTTCACTGCATGCACCGCTGTGTTGAGCAGCAGTTGCGCAAACATCCGTCCACCGGGCGCCAGGCTGGTGCCTTCCAGCAAGGCGACGCGCCCGGTCACGTCCTGGGTGCCGAGGTGCACGTGCACCGGTTGAAAGTGTTCGAAAGCCCGGGGTTCGCCGGCCAGAAGTTGCATGTCGATGTCCAGGCGCCGGGTGGGCGCATACAGGCCTTCGGCGAGTAACCAGTGGCCGCGATGGATGTGTTCCAGGGCCAGCCGTTCGGCACTCAGGTTCAAGGCCACGCGCTGGCCGGCGAAAGCGTGGTCGGCGGCCTGGTTTTGCGCGTGCAGGCCGCGAATGCGCACCGGTTTGCCCTGTGGCCCCAACAGCAGGGTATCGCCCACCGCGACCTGGCCGGACAGTGCCGTGCCGGTCACCACGATACCGGCCCCGGCCACGCTGAAAGCCCGATCGATCGCCAGGCGAAAACCGCCTTCAGTGCTGCGCTGCAGTACTTCACGCTGGGCTTGCAGCAATTGTTGGCGCAGGGTTTCGATGCCCTCGCCGGTCACGCTCGACAGCGCAATCAGCGGCGCATCGGCATACGCTCCGGGCGCCAGCAAGGTACGGACCTGCTCACGCACGATCTGTACCCGGGCGCTGTCGACCCGGTCGCACTTACTGATCGCCACCAGTGCCCGGGGGATGCCCAGCAACTGGACAATCGCCAGGTGCTCGCGGGTCTGCGGCATCACCCCGTCATCGGCGGCCACCACCAGCAACACCAGATCGATGCCCTGCGCTCCGGCCAGCATGTTGTGGGTGAAGCGCTCATGGCCGGGAACGTCGATGAATCCGGTCAGCTGCGCATCCGCCTCCAGCTCGGCATACAGGTAGCCAAGGTCGATGGTCATGCCGCGCTCACGCTCTTCGCGGCGCCGGTCACCCGCCTGACCGGTCAGCGCCTGGAGCAGCGCTGTCTTGCCATGGTCGATATGCCCTGCGGTGCCGACAATCACCCTGCCCGGCCCTCCACCTGTAATTGTTCGAGTTGTGCCAGCCATGCCGGCTCGTCGTCCAGTTGCCTCAGGTCCAGCCACAGGGCGTCATCGTCGATGCGCCCCAGGACCGCAATCGGCAAGTCGCGAAAGGCTTCTTCCAGCGTCAACAACGAGCGTCCGCGCAAGCGCTTGGACGTCAGCGGGCGCAGACACAGCGCTGCGCTGGCCAGCCTCGCCACCGGCTGGCTGCCGCTGCCGATCATGCCCAGTGCCGGCATGGCACTGACGCTCCAGCCGTCACCCAGCACTTGGGCAAGCGCCGGCCGCAAGCGCTCGGCCTGGGCGAGAATCTCGGCCTGTGGCCGGGTCAACAGGCGCAGGCTCGGCAAACGCTCGGCCAATCGGTCCGGGTTTCGGTACAAACCCAACACGGCTTCCAGGGCCGCCAAGGTCATTTTGTCGACACGCAGTGCACGTTTGAGCGGGTTTTTCTTGATCCTGGCGATCAATTCCTTGCGGCCGACAATCAATCCGGCCTGTGGTCCGCCGAGCAGTTTGTCGCCACTGAAGGTGACGATGTCCGCGCCATCGAGCAGGGCCTGACGCACCGTCGGCTCTGCCGGCAAGCCCCAGCGGGTCAAGTCCAGCAGACTGCCGCTGCCGAGGTCTTCGAGCAACGGCAATCCATGTTGGTGGGCAATTTGCGCCAGTTCAGCCGTCGCCACACTCGTGGTGAAGCCTTGAATGCTGTAGTTGCTTGCATGCACGCGCATGATCAAGCCGCTACGCGGGCCGATGGCAGTCTCGTAGTCACGGGCATGGGTGCGGTTGGTAGTGCCGACCTCAACCAGCTTCACCCCGGCGCGGGCCATGATGTCGGGAATGCGGAAGGCACCGCCGATTTCAATGAGTTCGCCCCGGGAGATAATCCCTTCCTTGCGCGCGCCCAGGCTGTTGAGGGTCAAGAGCACCGCTGCGGCATTGTTGTTGACCACGGTCACCGCTTCGGCGCCGGTCAATTCGCGGATCAAGCCTTCGATCAGGTCGTCGCGATCTCCGCGCTTGCCGCTGCGCAGGTCGAACTCGAGGTTGAGCGGATAGCGCGCGGCCATTTGCACCGCTTCAATCGCCTCCTCGGGCAACAACGCCCGGCCGAGATTGGTGTGCAAGACCGTGCCGGTGAGGTTGAACACCCGACGCACATGGCTGCGATGCTCGGTTGCCAATCGCTCGCCGACCCTGCCCGCCAGCACGTCGGCGCTGACTTCCACAGGTTCGAGCAAACCCTGCCGTACGCCTTCGCGCAGTTCATCCAGCAATAGCCGCAAGGCGCCCAGCAAGGCGTCGCGTCCATAGCGCTCGGCCAACGGCCGGCACGCCGGGTGACGCAACAAACTGTCGATGGAAGGTAGACGCAAGGGTTGGCTGGCACTGCGTGCAGACATCTGGCGCTCCTGAAAACGAATGACCCTCGCGCCAGAGTGTAGACGCTGCGGTTACTCGTCTCCCGGCGCCAGCAACAGATTGGGTGCCAGACGCTGATAACCGTCCTGGGTCAGGCGCATGTCGAGCATCAGGCTGGACAGGTCTGCCGACAACGCTTCGGCGTCCGCATCGTTCTCCAGATAGAGCAACTTCAGATAACTGTTGCAACCGGGGCAGACTTCGGCGCGCAACGGAGCCTGGTTGGCGGCATGGCGATCATCTTCAAGGCTGAGGTATTCCAGGCCCTTGCTCTGTTCGCAATACACGCATTTTACCCGCACCACATGCCACTCGCAGGCACACAGCGAGCAGACCAGGTAACGCAAGCCGTTGTGCTTGCCGCGATGACGGATGACCCCGGCCATGGCCGGCGAGCCGCAGGCCGGGCACTGGCTGAGGCTGTCGCCGGGAGTTAGCGCGAGGTTCGGCGTACTCAACAGCCAGTGGCTCCAGGCTGTTTGAAGCGCCGCACCGAGAAACGGCACCAGCGCCGCCGGCACCAGCGAATACTGACCACTGACCAGCGCCACCGCCCAGGCACGACGTTGCCCGGCACCGGCCAGGCGCAAGGTGTCCACGGCATCGGCCACGGCGGATTGTGACGGCGCGCTATAGCACTGCAGCAAGGCATCGAGGTAAGGCTGCCAATCGTTTTCGCGCGCCAGGCTGTCGGCCGCGAACGGTGGCAAGCCGTGTTGCTGGCACAACTCGATGCGTTGTCGGTCAAGGGGGTCGCTTGGCGGCGGGTCGTCCAGCACTTGTTGCTGCACCCGGCACAACCCGGCGATCAGGCGCAGGTAATCGGCCATCGGGTGCCCTTCGGCCAGCGTTTCCAGGCGCTGGCCACGCAGGCTGAACAGGTTATGCGGTGGCATGTACAGAAACGGCGGCGAACTGGCCGCCGCTTCGATTTCTCCGGGTTCAAGGATGGTTGGCAAATGTCAGCCCTTTTTGGTGATCGGTCGTTTGGGCGCTTCGTCGCGGGTCTCATCTTGAGTCACTTGGCGATACCAGAGTTCGTGGTGTTTCCTGGCCCAGCCGCGGCTGACCCTGCCGTGCAACATGGCGCTGACCGAACCCTTGATCCAGATGCCGGCATAGATGTGCACGATGATGCTCAGGATCAGCACGAAACCGGCCAGCGCATGCAGCAACATCGCCCAGCGTACGGTGGTGATGCCGAAATACTCGCTGAAGTACGCACGCCAGATCACCAGCCCGCTGAACAACAGCACCAGCATGCACAGCAGTAAAGTCCAGAACAGCAGCTTCTGCCCGGGGTTGTATTTGCCGATGGGCGGGACGCCCTCCTCTTCATTTTTCATCACCCGGTCGATGCGCCTTAGCCACAGGCGATCATTGGCGATGAAGTAGTTGGCGCGCCAGAAGCGAAACACCAGGCCGAGGAACAGCACGAACATCAGCACGCCCATGAACGGGTGCAGGATGCGCGTCCATGGCCCGCCGCCGAACAGGTTGCTCAGCCAGAACAATGCCGGGTGGAACAGCGCCAGCCCGGACAACCCGGCCATGAGGAACAGAATCGCCACCAGCCAGTGATTGGTGCGCTGGTTGCTGGTGTAGCGCAGGATCGTCTTGTCGCTCATGGCCTGCCCTCCCCTCGGGGATCGAAGGTGTGCACCGATGGATCGACTTCGTGCACGGCGTTGTCCGGCGGCTCCGGATGTTCATCCTCTTCGACGATTTGCGGACCGACGCGCACGTAGTGGAAGAACCCGGCCAGCACCGCCGCGCCCATGGCCAACAGTGCCAGGGGTTTGCTGATGCCCTTCCACAGCCCTACCAACGGACTGATCGCCGGGTGATCGGGCAAGCCGGCGTACAGTCTTGGCGTATCGGCGTGGTGCAACACGTACATCACGTGGGTACCGCCAACGCCTTCGGGGTCGTACAGGCCGGCGTTTTCAAAACCCCGGCTCTTGAGGTCGACGATACGCTCGGCCGCATGTTCCTTCATGTCGTCCTTGGAGCCGAACACGATGGCACCGGTCGGGCAGGTTTTCACGCAGGCCGGCTCCAGCCCTACCGCCACCCGGTCAGAGCACAAGGTGCATTTGTAGGCCTTGTGATCCTTTTGCGAGATCCGTGGAATGTTGAACGGACACCCGGTGATGCAATAGCCACAACCGATGCAATGATCCTGATCGAAATCGACGATGCCATTGGCGTGCTTGATGATCGCCCCCGGGCTGGGGCATGCCGCCAGGCAGCCGGGCTCGGCGCAGTGCATGCAGCCATCCTTGCGGATCAGCCATTCCAGGTTACCGGCGTCGGTCTCGTGCTCGGTGAAGCGCATCAATGTCCAGGTTTCTGCGGTGAGATCCTGAGGATTGTCGTAGGTGCCATGGTTATGGCCGACCTCGTCACGCAACTCGTTCCATTCCGAGCAGGCGACCTGACAGGCCTTGCAACCGATGCATTTGGTGGTGTCGATCAGCTTGGCGACTTCCTCCATGCCGCGCACCGAGGGCGCAGGTGTGGTGGTGGCCGAGCGGGCAATGATGTCTTGGCTGGCCATTTAGACTTTCTCCACGTTGACCAGGAATGACTTGGATTCCGGGGTCTGGGTGTTGCCATCGCCGAGGAACGGCACCAGGGTGTTGGTCAGGTAACCGTGGCGCGTAAGGCCGGTGAACCCCCAGTGCAACGGAATGCCGATCTGGTGCACCACCTGGTTGTTGACCTGCAACGGGCGAATCCGCTTGGTCACCACCGCCACTGCTTCGATGAAGCCACGCTTGCTGCTGACCCGCACCCGGTCGCCGGCGACGATGCCTTTTTCCTTGGCCAGCACTTCGCCGATCTCGACGAACTGCTCCGGTTGGGTAATCGAGTTGAGCTTGCAATGCTTGCTCCAGAAGTGGAAATGCTCGGTCAGCCGGTAACTGGTCGCGGCGTACGGGTAATCCTTGGCCACGCCGAGGGAATCCCACACCGAATCGAAGATCCGCGCCGCCGGGTTGCTGGTGGCTTTCTTGTTTTGCGGGTGCAGCGGGTTGATGCCGATCGGCGTCTCGAACGGCTCGTAGTGCTCGGGGAACGGGCCTTCGTTCATCTTGTCGACGGCGAAGAATCGCGCCACGCCCTCGGGGTTCATGATGAACGGATTCATCCCCGCTTCCGGCGGCACATCGGCCTTGTAGTCCGGCACATCGGTGCCGGCCCAGGCTTTGCCGTTCCACCACACCAGGCGTTTTTTCGGATCCCACGGCTTGCCTTGCAGGTCCGCCGAAGCGCGGTTGTAGAGAATCCGCCGGTTGGCCGGCCAGGCCCAGGCCCAGCCTTGATGCTGGTGCATGCCGTACGGGTCGTTGTTGTCGCGCCGCGCCATCTGGTTGCCCAGTTCAGTCCAGCTGCCACAGAAAATCCAGCAACCGGACGCCGTGCTGCCGTCATCCTTGAGCTGGCCGAACCCGGCCAGTTGCGCATTGGCCTTGATCGCCGCGCCCGTCGCGTCGGTGAAGTCCGTGGTGGCGGAGCCGTTGATTTCCTTGGCCAGCTCTTCCGGTGAAGGTTCCTCGGGGATCTTGTACGGCCACGACAGTTTGAGCATCGGGTCGGGGTATTTGCCGCCATTGGCCTGATAACGCTGACGCAGACGTATGAACAGCTCGCTCATGATGCGGATATCGGTCTGCGCTTCACCCGGTCCGTCGGCGCCCTTCCAGTGCCATTGCAGCCAGCGGCTGCTGTTGACCAGCGAACCGTCCTCTTCGGCAAAGCAGGTGGTGGGCAGGCGAATGACTTCGGTCTGGATGTCGGCGCTGTTCACGTCGTTATACGGCCCGACCTTTTGCCAGAACTCCGAGGTCTCGGTGGCTAGCGGATCCATCACCACCAGCCATTTCAGCTTGGCCAGCGCCGCCGTCACCCGGTTCTTGTCGGGCAATGCGGCAATGGGGTTGAAACCCTGGCACATGTAGCCGTTGACCTTGCCCTGCCCCATCAGGTCGAACACCTTGAGGATGTCATATTGGGGAATGTCCAGTTTCGGCAGGTAGTCGTAGGCCCAGTTGTTCTCGGCCGTGGCGTTGGCGCCGTACCAGGCTTTCATCAGGCTGACGTGGAATTTGCCGTAGTTCTGCCAGTAGGACAGTTGCCCCGGGCGCAAGGGTTTTTGCGTGCGCTTGACGATGTAGGCGTTGTAATCCTGCTCGGCATCGCCGGGTAACGTGAGGTAGCCCGGCAGTGAGTTGGACAACAGGCCCAGATCGGTCAGCCCCTGGATGTTGGAGTGCCCGCGCAAGGCGTTCACGCCGCCGCCCGGCATGCCGACGTTGCCCAGCAGTAGTTGCACCATCGCCGCGCTGCGGATCATCTGCGCGCCAATCGAGTGCTGGGTCCAGCCCAGGGCATAGAGGATGGTCATGGTCTTGCCCGGTATCGAGCAAGTGGCGATCTCCTCCCAGATTTTCTGCATTGCATCGACCGGCATGCCGCAGATCTGGCTCGCCAGTTCCTTGGTGTAACGGCTGTAATGCTGCTTCATCAACTGATAGACGCAACGTGGGTCCTGCAGGGTCGGGTCGACTTTGGCAAAACCGTCTTCACCGAGTTCATAGCCCCAGCCGGACTTGTCGGTGTAAAGGCGCTTGGCCGCGTCGTAGCCGCTGAAGATCCCGTCCTCGAAGCCATAGCCGGCTTTGACGATGAACGACACGTCGGTGTAGTTGCGCACGTATTCGTGGTGGATCTTGTCCTCGGTCAGCAGGTAATTGATCAGCCCGCCCATGAAGGCAATGTCGGTGCCGGTGCGAATCGGCGCGTAATAGTCGGCCACCGAGGCGGTCCGGGTAAAACGCGGGTCGACCACGATCAGCCGCGCCTTGTTGTGCGCCTTGGCTTCGGTCACCCATTTGAAGCCGCACGGATGCGCTTCTGCTGCGTTGCCGCCCATCACCAGGACCAGATTCGCGTTGGCGATATCGGTCCAGGTATTGGTCATGGCACCACGGCCGTACGTCGGGGCAAGACTTGCCACCGTCGGGCCGTGTCAGACACGCGCCTGGTTATCGAACCCCAGCATGCCGAGACTGCGCACCACCTTGTGGGTGATGTAGCCGGCTTCGTTGGACGCCGCCGATGCCGCGAGGAAACCGGTGGTCAGCCAGCGGTTCACCGTTTGGCCCTGGGCGTTCTTCTCGATGAAGTTGGCGTCGCGGTCGGCCTTCATCAGGTCGGCGACGCGATCGAGGGCTTCATCCCAGGAGATGCGGGTCCATTCGGTGCTGCCGGGTTTGCGCACCTGCGGGTATTGCAGGCGACCGGGGCTGTGAATGAAGTCCAGCAGGCCTGCGCCTTTAGGGCAAAGGGTGCCGCGGTTGACCGGGTGGTCGGCGTCACCTTCGATGTGGATGATGTTTTGCGCGACATTCTTCGCCGTATCGCCCTGGCTGTACATGATCAAGCCGCAACCGACCGAGCAATACGGGCAGGTGTTGCGGGTTTCATGGGTGTGGGCGAGCTTGAAGTGACGCACCTGTTCGGCAAAGGCAAGCGTCGGGGCCATGCCCAACGCACCCAGGCTAGAGCCTGCAAGGCCGATGCCGGCGACCTTGAAGAACTGACGACGGCTGAGATCCATCGTGCACTCCTGATCAGGTGGAACCCGGTACATGGCCGGGCTTTTTCGAACAACCACGGTCTGGGCAGTCTGGCTGCCGACACTACAAACTGTAGTCAATGCTGTCGAATTCACCATGACAGCCGACCGTCGGCCCTCCAGACACTACCCACTGTAGGAGCGAGCTTGCTCGCGATGGTGTATCAGCTGAGTGAGTGTCGACTGACACTCCATCGCGAGCAAGCTCGCTCCTACAGGGGGTTGGCGCTTATCATGGCGCCATAACCAACCTGCCGTTACGAGACCCCGCATGACTTTCGATTTTGATCAGGTGTTCGACCGCCACAACACCGGCAGCACCAAGTGGAGCCGCTACCCCGCCGATGTGTTGCCGATGTGGGTCGCCGACATGGATTTCGCCGCGCCGCCGATGATCATCCAGGCCCTGCAAAAACGACTGGAACACCCGATGGTCGGCTACAGCGTGGCCCAGGATGACCTGCGCGAGGCAATCGTTGCCGACCTCTGGAACAAGTACGCCTGGCGCGTCGAGCCCCAGGAGCTGATTTTCCTGCCGGGCGTCGAGTCCGGCTTCAACATGGCACTGAAGGCACTGGTGCAGGCGCCACAGAATGTCGTTGTGCAGGTGCCGAACTACCCACCGCTGCGTCATGCGCCCGGGCATTGGGGGCTGAACAAGGTCGAACTGAATTTCGATGCGCAAGCCGACGGCACCTACACCACGCCGCTGGATACCCTGAGCCAATCGCTGCAAGGTGGTGGCGCACTGCTGCTGAGCAATCCGCATAACCCGCTGGGCAAGGCCTTCCCCCGGGCAGAGCTGCAAGCCATTGCCGACATTTGCCTTGAGCATGATGCCTGGATCATTTCCGACGAGATCCACGCCGAGTTGTGCTTCGACGGTCGCCAGCACATTCCGATGGCAACCCTGAGCCCGCAGGTCGCCCAGCGCACCATCACCTTGATGTCGGCGAGCAAGGCCTACAACATCGCCGGCCTGAAGACCTCGTTCATGATCATCCAGGACCGCCACCTGCGCGAGAAGGTCAACCACGCCCGTTGCGGCATGGTCGACAGCGTCAATCCGCTGGGCATGGAAGCCACCCGCGTCGCCTACAGCGAAGCCGCACCATGGCTTGCCGAGCTGAAGGTCTACCTGCAAGGCAACCGGGATTACCTGGCCGAGGCCGTACACACCCGCCTGCCGGGCATCACCATGAACCTGCCGCAAAGCACCTACCTGGCGTGGCTCGACTGCACGGCACTGGGGCTGGACGACCCGCAGCAGTTTTTCCTCGAACAGGCCAAGGTGGGTTTGAGCGCCGGCCTGGACTTCGGCAATGGCTGCAAACAGTTCGTGCGCCTGAACTTCGGCTGCCCACGGTCGCTGCTGGAAGAAGGCATTGCGCGGATGGAACGCAGTTTGCGCCATCTCAAGGCCTGACCCGCCCCTCCAGCCATGGCCTATCCCCTTGTGGGCGTGAGCCTGCTCGCGATGGCGTCCTGTCAGTCGGCAATGATGTTGCCTGACACGGCACTATCGCGAGGAGGCTCACTCCTGCAGGTAATAATTGAACCGATGCAGCCCTTCAATGCTCAACAGCCTATAGCCCTGCACTGACGGTTGTTTCGGGATCTGAGCCATGAGTTTCGTTGCCTGGGTGGCGGTGTTGGGCGCGGTGTTGCTGACCCTGGCACTGACTTCGTCGTACCTGCGCTGGATGCCGGTCACCACTTCGGCGGTGTGCCTGGTCCTGGGCATCGCCATCGGGCCGGCGGGCCTGGGTATGCTCAGGCTGGATATCAAGGAGGCAGCGTTCTGGATCGAACACCTGACGGAAGTCGCGGTGCTGTTTTCATTGTTTGTCTGCGGGCTCAAGCTGCGACCTCCTCTTCGTGATCGCCGATGGCGAGTGGCGTTCGTCCTGGCGGGACCGGTGATGGTGCTGACCATTGTCGGCGTCTGCCTGCTGCTGCATTTCGCTTTCGGACTGGCGTGGGGGCCGTCGCTGCTGATCGGGGCGATACTGGCGCCGACCGATCCGGTCCTGGCCTCGCTGGTTCAGGTCAATAACGCCAAGGATGATGATCCGGTGCGGTTCGGGCTCTCGGGCGAAGCAGGACTGAACGACGGAATCGCTTTCCCGTTCGTGATTCTGGGACTGTTGTTTTTGCAGCAAAACGGCAGCTTTGGCAGCGGTCTGGATGACTGGTTTTTCAAGCGCCTGTTGTGGGGCGTGCCCGCCGGACTGCTGACCGGTTACTGGATGGGGCGTGGTATTGGTCACCTGACGTTGTTCATGCGCATCAAGAATGCCGACAGCACGTTTTCCCCCAATGACTACCTTGCCCTGGCCTTGATCGCACTGGCTTACGTCGTGGCCGAAACCATCGGCGGCTACGGGTTCCTCTCGGTGTTTGCCGCCGGCCTGGGCTTGCGTCGGGCCGAGGTCAGGACAAGCAGTGACGCCCACACACCGGCCGAACACCTGGTTCAAGCGGTGGTCGGTCATCAGCATGTCGAACCCGAGGCGGCCGTGCTCGGCAATGTGGAGCACCTGGAAGACACGCAAGTCGCCGCCGGGATCATGATGGGCGACATGCTGTCGTTCGGCAGCCTGGTGGAACGGGCCATGGAGGTTTTTCTGGTCACCTTGCTCGGTATTGTGCTGATCGCGCACTGGGACTGGCGGGCGTTGCTGGTCGCGTTGGTGCTGTTCGGGATGATTCGCCCGCTGACGGTCTGGCTGATGCCATGGGGTTCGCTGCTCAATGGCCCGCAACGCTGGTTGATTGGCTGGTTCGGAATTCGCGGCATCGGGAGTTTCTACTACCTTTTCTATGCCTTGAACCACGATCTGCTGCCTTCAGTGGCAACGGTGTGTGCCGACCTGACGCTCTCGGTGGTGGCCCTGAGCATTCTGGTCCACGGCATCAGCACCCAGCCGATGCTTGCCCGCTATGAACGGCGTAACCGCCGCGTCACTTCATCGCCAAGGCAATGACTTCCACCAGGTTGAGCTGGGTAAAGGGTTTCGACAAACGAGGTAGACGCGCGGCAATGCCTTCCAGGCGTTCGGCAAAACCGGTGGCGAGGATGATCGGCACGCTCGGCCGCATGAGCCTGATGGCGTTGGCCAGTTGCGCGCCACTCATCTGTGGCATGGCCATGTCGGTGATCACCAGATCGATATCCGGTTCACTGCCGAACAGCTCCAGCGCCCTGGCTCCGGAAGCCGCACTGATGACCCGGTGCCCGAGGTCCTCGAGCAGCAGACTCGTGCTGGTCAACACCAGACTGTCATCGTCCACCACCAGTACGCACAGGCGGGGCACTTCCACGGTCTGCGTTTGCGCTACAGGCTCAACCACCGAACCCCGGGTGGCAACCGGCAACCACAACTCGGCCGTCGTACCCTGATCCTTGTTGCTTTTGAGGATGAAGCGCCCACCCAATTGCTCGATAAAACCGTGGACCATCGATAACCCCAGGCCCGTACCTTTACCGACGCCCTTGGTGGTAAAAAAGGGGTCCATCGCCGAGGCCAGTGTGGTTTCATCCATGCCCTCGCCGGTATCGGCAATGTTCAGGCAGACATAACGCCCCGCGGCCAGGGATGAGGCGCCGCCGGTGACCTCCTCGGTCCTGGCACTGAAGATGATGGTCCCGCCGTGGGGCATGGCGTCGCGGGCGTTGGTCGCCAGGTTCAGTACGGCCAGTTCCAGTTGATTGATGTCCGCCATCACCGGTTCAAGATCCCCGGGAAAGCGTGTTTCGACTTTCACCGAAGGCCCCAGGGAGCTGCGCAATAGCCCGGAAATGCCTTCCACCAGCGCCGGTATCCGCACAGGTACCGACTTGAGCTCCTGGCGTCGGGCAAACGCCAGCATGCGCTGGGTCAGGGATACACCGCGCAAGGCACCTTGGGTGGCGTTGTCGATCAGGCGGGTTATTTTGGGGTCATCCGTCACCCGTTTGCGCACGATTTCCAGATTGCCGAGGATCACCGTCAGCAGGTTGTTGAAGTCGTGGGCGATCCCGCCGCTGAGCTGGCCGATGGCCTGCATTTTCTGCGCCTGGAACAAGGCCTCACGGGTTTGCTCCAGCGCCTGCTGCGCCTGGGTGACTTCAGTGATGTCCCGGGTGATCTTGGCAAAACCGAGCAATGTGCCGGTGTCGCCCCAGATCGGGTCGACGATGACATGGGCGAGGAACCGCGTACCATCCTTGCGCACCCGCCAGCCCTTGTTTTCAAAGCGCCCTTCACGAACGGCGATATCCAGCGTCCGTTGTGGCTCGCGGGCATCGCGATCCTCCGGGGTGTAGAACATCGAAAAATGCCGGCCAATGACCTCTTCCGGCAAGTAACCCTTGATGCGCTGGGCGCCGGGGTTCCAGTTGCTCACCCGGCCGTCCGGGGAAAGCATGTAGATCGCATAGTCGGTAACGCTCTGCACCAGCAGGCGAAACTGCTGCTCGCTTTGCTTGAGGATTTCCTCGGCCATTTTGCGATCGGTCAGGTCCCGGGTGATCTTGGCGAAACCGAGCAACGTGCCCGACGGGTCGAAGATCGGATCAATGACCACATGGCACCAGAAATGTGTGCCGTCCTTGCGTACCCGCCAGCCTTCGCCCTCGAAACGCCCTTCACGAATCGCCGTGTCCAGTGCCCTCTGGGGCAAGCCGGCACGGCGATCGTCATCGGTGTAGAAGCGCGAGAAGTGCTGACCGAGGATCTCGGCCTCCTCGTAGCCCTTGAAACGCCTGGCGCCGGCGTTCCAGCTGGTAATGATGCCGTCGGGATCAATCATGTAGATCGCATAGTCGATCACTGCATCGATCAACAGGCGAAAGCGCTTGTCCTCAACGGTATTCGGCCTGTTTCGATCCTCGCTCATTGAGTTCTCGCGTCATGATTGTTTTTCTGGAGTATGAGACAAACTGCCGATTTGGAAAGCCATGACTGCGGCAGTTTGCTTCATCGCCTGCAATCCTGGCTTAGCGATACACGTATTTGGTGATGTAGGAATAAAGCTCGTTGTAGACGAAATCGGGAACCTGTTTGTCATATTGACTGGTTTTAAGCAGCTGTAGATGACATTCCCTGACCATTTCGTCACGCTCCTCCCTCGAATAGACGGACCTCCTGAGGATTGTGTCATAGGCGCTGTAGGCATATGGCTGCAGCGTTGAAGCTTCGTTCAGATTCCCATTTGCGTCCAGGGTATAGGCGCTATGAGCGCGCAGTACCCGTTCGCTCAGCGTGCCCAGACCACGCTCGTACAAGAAAATTTGCGAGCCGCTCACCGTCTTTGCGATGAACTCGAACGCAACGAGAACCGCCGGGGCGTTACTGATGCTCTTCTCGAGTCTCGAATAGCTGACAAACCGTTCCAACTCCTGATTTTTCAGGCTGGAGAATGTTCTTTTGATGCTGGACAGATGGGCGAACGCGTGATTGCAGCCCACGACATGGACTTCGAGTTGATACCCGGGAACAAATGTTGCCAATCCGGCAAAACCGATGTCATCGAACGCGCACTCCATGATGATGTTGCATCTTTGAGAAAGCGCGTTGGCGAAGATTTTCTCACCGAGCTCCCTGGCAAACGCTTCTGTATGTTCGTAGGCGTGCAAAACGCCGGGTTTGATCATGTCGGCGTAATTCGGGTGTTTTTTTCGATATTCGGGCAGGTACAGTCGAATGTAGTTCCCGTAATTCCCGGATGGCAGCAAGCTCTTTTCCAACAAGTAAGTCTTGCCCGAGCCCTCCACTCCGGCGGTGATCAGCAACTTTGGGGTGGCTTCAGCAGTTTTGCCGACGAAGAGCGTAGGGTAGATCTCGTCGAACGCCTTGATCACGTCGTCTGAGGAATAGTTGTATTTCGGTGCTTCTGACATACCTTGATTTCCTTATCAAAGAATTGGGTTGTGATATCTAGCCGTTCCAATAAAGCGTGCTGGCGTTGATTGTTCAATTCGTTGTTTTAATCAAGGTATGTATTTGTTTTTAAAGGTAAAAGCTCCTACAGCGCAGAGCGAGAATTCGTTGGTGCAATCGACCACCAGCGCGGCAGTAATTGCCTGACCTTGTGCTCTCCAAAACGGTCGTCGATCAACATCACCACCCCTTGATCCTGTTGCGTACGGATGACCCGTCCAGCGGCCTGAACCACTTTCTGTACGCCGGGAAACAGGTAGGTGTAATCGTAGCCAGCGCCGAAAATCGCAGCCATGCGCTGTTTCAACTGCTCGTTGACCGGGTTCAGTTGGGCCAGCCCCAGGGTGGCGATGAACGCACCGATCAACCGTGCGCCGGGCAAATCGATGCCTTCGCCGAACGCACCGCCGAGCACTGCAAAGCCGACGCCCTCGCCGTCTTCGGTGAACCTGTCGAGAAAGTCCTGGCGTTGTGCCTCGCCCATGCCACGGGATTGCGACCACAGTTTGATCCGCGGGTGCCGCTCGGCCAGCAACTGCGCCACCTGCTGCAAGTAATCGAAACTGCTGAAAAACGCCAGGTAATTACCGGGGCGCTTGCAGAACTGTCTGGCGATCAAGTCCACGATCGGTTCGAGAGAGGACTGGCGATGAACGAACCGCGTGGAGATCTGGTCGACGATGTGCACTTGCAGTTGATCGGCGTGAAACGGCGACTCGACGTCGATGCACACCGTGTCCTGCGGCGCTCCCAGTAAATCGGCGTAATAGTGCCGGGGGCTGAGGGTCGCGGAAAACAGCACCGTGCTACGCGCGGCGGTCAGGCGCGGGCGGATGAAGCCGGCGGGGACTACATTGCGCAGGCACAGTTGCGAGAGGTTGCGCTGGCGCTCGAGGTCGCGCTTGCTGATGTCGAACAGGAACTGCTCATCGAACAGTTCGGCGACCCGGCAAAAGTGCAGCATGTCGAAGTAAAATCCCTGCAGTGCGCTGTCCAGGCCTTGAGGGTGATCGTTGAGGTAGTCACCGATGTTGGCGCTGCACGATGACAGCGCCTGCAGGAGCTTTTCCGGCGCCTTGTCATAGGCCTGATAGGCGCCGGTTTGCGCGTTATGCAGGGCATTCCACTCGCGGCTGACCCGTTGCATCGGCTTTTTCAGCGCTTCGGGCGCGGTTTTGCGCACGCCGTTGAAGGTCGCCTGGTCGAGGCTGGCGCTGTACATCTGGCGGCCGCGCTCCACCAGGTTGTGGGCTTCGTCAACCAGCACCGCGACCTTCCAGTTGTTGGCCTGGGCCAGGCCGAACAGCAACGCGCTGAAATCGAAATAATAGTTGTAGTCGGCAACCACCACGTCGGCCCAACGCGCCATTTCCTGGCTCAGGTAATACGGGCAGACATCGTGCTCCAGGGCGACCTCGCGCAAGGCGCTCTGGTTCAACAGGCTCAGTTGACTGGCCGCCTGCCGTGCGGCGGGCAGGCGATCGTAGAACCCCCGGGCCAGTGGGCAGGACTCGCCGTGGCAGGCTTTGTCCGGATGTTCGCAGGCCTTGTCCCGGGCGATCATCTCCAGCACCCGCAACGGCGGCGCATCGGCGCTGGCAAGCATCACGTGCGCGGCGTCCAGGGCCAGTTGCCGTCCCGGGGTTTTCGCCGTAAGGAAGAACACCTTGTCCAGTTGCTGCGGCGCCAGCGCCTTGAGCATGGGGAACAAGGTGCCCAGGGTCTTGCCGATGCCCGTGGGCGCCTGGGCCATCAGGCAGCGCCCCGTGCTGACGGCCTTGAACACCGATTCGGCCAGATGACGCTGCCCCGGTCGAAAACCGGCATGGGGAAAGGCCAGGCCCTGCGCAGCCAGATTGCGCCCTTCTCGATGGGCGACTTCCTGTTCGGCCCATTGCAGGAACCGCGCGCAATGCCGTTCGAAGAACTGTTTCAGCTCGATGGCGTCGAAAGACTCGACCAGGCAGGTCTCCTTTTCACTGACGATGTCGAAATACACCAGTGCCAGACTGATCCGCGACAGGTCCAGTTTCCGACACATCAACCAGCCGTAGATCCTGGCCTGGGCCCAATGCAATTGGCGGTGGTTGGCCGGTTGTTTGCTCAAGTCGCCGCGGTAGGTCTTGACCTCCTCCAGGCAGTTTTGCCCGGGGTCATAGCCATCCGCCCTGCCCTTGACCGTCAAGGTTTGATACTGGCCCTCAAGGGCAATTTCGCTTTGGTAACCCTCGCTGCGCCGCGAGGCCACCGTACGGTGCCCGACGATACCTTCCAGCGCGGTCGGTGACGGCGTGAAGCGCAGATCGAGGTCGCCGGTCTTGGCGGTGAACTCGCACAGCGCCCGCACCGCAATGCTGTAGCTCAATCGCCCTGCTCCGCCCATTGCACGTAGCACACGGCGATGGGCATCTGGTGCTCATGACAGAACTCCAGCCAGCGCAACTGGTTGTCCTGCAGGCGATCGCCCGGGCCCTTGACCTCGATCATGCGGTAGGTCTTTTGCTGCGGCCAGAACTGGATCAGGTCCGGCATGCCGGCGCGATTGGCCTTGATGTCCAGCAAGAGGCGGTTGAACCAGTGCTTGAGGTGCTCGGCCGGGAGGCAATCGAGGGCTTGCTCCAGCAACTCTTCGCTGAGCACGCTCCAGTACACGAACGGCGACTGCACGCCCCACTTGGCGGCATAACGTTCGCGGATGGTCTGCCGGTAGCGCCCGTCGTCGAGTTCGGCCAGGCAAGCCTGAAACAGTTCGGCCCGGCGGACATGGAAGTCTTCGCTGAGCAAATCCACCGGCCCGCGCTGGAACGGGTGAAAAAACGCCCCCGGCAAAGGCGCGAAGATCGCGGGCCAACACAGCAGGCCAAACAGTGAATTGACCAGGCTGTTTTCCACGTAGTGCACCGGCGCCGAATCTTGCGCCAGATGCGCCTGAACATAGAACTCCACCGATAATGCCGAGTCTGTCCTGGGCAATTGCAGGTCCAGGCGCTGCATTTCCCGAGGCGCCGCCCGCTTGATGGGCGGCCCGCCGAGCTTGCGCCGCAGACGTGGCAGGACTCGGAGCAACTGTTGGCGTTCCGCGGCGCTTTGCGGTGCCTGTTCGGCCTGCACGGCCAGGTCCATCGCCTGTTCAAACTGGCCGCTGCGTTCCAGCACGCGAATGAGCCGCGCACGCGCGCCGGGAAAAGCGCATTCGCGGTACAAGCTCAGGGCCATGGAGAAATCGGCAATGCGTTCGCAGTACTGGGCCATCTGGAACAGCAGCTTGCCGCGCCGGCGTTGCAACCACGGATTGTCCAGCGCCAGGCCCTTGATCCGCTCGGCCACCTCTTCCAGCGCTTCACCGGCCTCGAACTGTTGCTGGTATGCGTGCAGGAGGACGCAGGTATCCACGTCTTCGCGACTGCGCAAGCCACGGGACTCGGCACAGAATTCGACTTTTTCGTAGGTGTAGATACCGAGGTCGGCCAATACGAACTCCGACCAGTCCTGATACAGGTTGCCGAAAAACATCAGGCGCAGGCGATCGCACAATTGCATGATGGTCAGGCTGAACAGGCGCTCGTCCAGGCTCGGACACCAGTCGTTGAAGCTTTGCACCTGGGGAAACTGCTCGCACAGCGCCGGCAACCAATCGGCTTTCCTGCCTTTGGGTTGATCGATGACCGGGCCAAAGGCCTGGAGGATTTCACCCTTGAGCAGCACCTCGAACAGCGCTTCGACCGCCAACGGCATTCGCTCATCGACCCAGCCGAGCGCCAAGAGCGGCCCGACGGCGCAGCCGGTATCGCCGATTTCGTCATAGTGCAGTTTGCTCGCCCTGAAATGAACACCCTTGCGCATGACCATTCTGACCAGCAGTGCCTGCGACTCACGGGGTAAGCGCTTAAACTCATGAATGAAACGCTGCTCGTCGACGCTCAACACATCGGCAAAGCGCTGCTCAAGCCAATCAAGCACTTGCATGAAGTTGTTCAAGTAGTAGAACGGGTCGTCGAGGGGATTTGCGGTCACTGGAAAATGGGCCATGGCGAGAGATACTGGTTATGCATACAGATACCAGTTCCAGCCCGCGTGGCGCAATCGGAAAAGGATAAATGGCGGCGCGGTACGGAATTTTTCCCGGGCAGTAGAACTTTCTGCCCCCTGGCGGCACCAACCGCCATACGGGTGCAGTGACAGTCTCGGGCTGATGGCGCTGCTTTAAACGAACGGGAGGTGATTATGGACATCAAGACATTGGGCTTGCCCCTGGCTGCAGCGGCCCTGCTGGCGCTGGCCGGTTGCTCGACGCCAACGGTGGTGACGCTGCAGAACGGCACTCAATACCTGACCAAGGACATGCCGAAGACCAAGACCAAGGACGGGTTCTTTGAATTTGAGGACATTTCCGGAGCGATGGTGAAAGTCAGGGCCGATGACGTGGCGACGATTCGTGAGGAAGACTGACGTTTCTCCTGGCACGATGTGGCAGGTTTCGAGCACTGCTTTACACTCGATAGACCCCGTGCGACCGAATGACTGTGCAACGCTTCGACACATGCGTTGCAATACGGGCATCACGCAAAGACTCAGGTGACGCCGAAATGAAAATGGTCATGCCACTTCTTGCCTCTGTGCTCGCCGTCAGCGCGTGCATGACGGCGAGCCTGTGTGACGCTGCCACAAAGGCCAAGCCAAAGCCCTTGCCAACGTACAAAACCAGTTTCGATTGCGCCAACCCCCAGGCATCCGCCGAAAAGCTGATCTGTCACGACGCTCAACTGGCGCGCATGGATCTGGAACTCAATCGCCTTTATCTCCTGGCTCTCAGCGACGACCATTCGGTGCCGCGCCCGAATAAAGTCGGGATTGATCAGCGGTTCTGGATTGAGTCCCGCAACCAGTGTGGTGGCGGGCCGCAAGACAAGGCGTGCATCGTGCGAAGTTATGCCGAGCGTGCGTTCCAACTGCGCCAGGGGTCGGCCATTGCCAGAACCAAGGACCCCAGCAGGCTCACGGAAGGCCCGTTGGCTTATCGTTGCGCAGGGTTTAACGCATTGGTTGCCGCTACCTTCTTTACGGTCGAACCGGGCGTGGTGTTCCTGAAATGGGCCAACACCTCGGTGACGCTGAACCAGGTGCCGAACAATTCCGGAACCCAGTACACGGGCAAGGATTACAAAGGCAGCTACAGCTTCTGGCAAATCGACGATGACGTTTTTTTCCAGATACCCGGCTCAGGCCAGATGAGTTGCGCAGCCGAGCCGGTCGGCTGATGACGATGGCATCGGGACGTCCTGTCCCGATCGCCTGACCAGGTCTTCAGCTGCCGGTGCGAATCTTGTTCCACACTCGCGTGCGAATCCGGTCGATGTTCAAGGGCATGGCTTCCAGGGCAAACAGCTTGCCCATCATTTCCGGGCTTGGGTAAACCTTGGTGTCGTTCTTGATCGCCGGGTCGATCAGGCTGTCGGCCTGTTCATTGCCATTGGCGTAATGCACATGGTTGCTGATGCCGGCCATGACGTCCGGGCGCAGCAGGTAGTTCATGAAGGCGTAACCGGCCTTTTCATCAGGGGCATCGACCGGCATGGCAACCATGTCAAACCAGATCGCGGCACCTTCCTTGGGAATCGAGTAGCCGATGTCGATGCCGTTGTTGGCTTCCCTGGCGCGGTTTTCCGCCTGCAGGATGTCACCGGAGAAGCCGACCGCGACGCAGATATCGCCGTTGGCCAGGTCGCTGGTGTACTTGGACGAATGGAAATAGCTGACATACGGCCGCACTTTCATCAGCAGGGCTTCGGCCTTCTTGTAGTCTTCCGGGTTTTTGCTGTGATGGGGCAACCCGAGGTAGTTCAACGCGGCCGGCAGCAGTTCGGGGCCGTTGTCGAGGATGGCCACGCCGCACTTGTGCAACTTCTGCATGTTCTCGGGCTTGAAGATCAAGTCCCAGGAATCCACCGGGACGTTGTCCCCCAGCACGGCCTTGACCTTGGCAATGTTGTAGCCGATGCCGGTGCTGCCCCACAGGTACGGGAAGCCGTGTTCGTTGCCCGGATCGTTGGTCTGCAACGCCTTGAGCAACACAGGGTTGAGGTTCTTCCAGTTCGCAAGTTGACTCTTGTCGAGTTTCTTCAGGGCGCCGCCTTCAATCTGCCGGGCCATGAAGTGGTTGGACGGGAACACCACGTCGTAGCCGGATTTGCCGGTCATCAACTTACCATCGAGGGTTTCGTTGCTGTCATAGACGTCATAGGTGACGTCGATGCCGGTTTCTTTTAGGAAGTTTTTCGTGGTGTCTGGCGCGATGTAATCCGACCAGTTGTAGATCTTGACGGTTTCGGCGGCCTGGCTGATCGATGCAACCAGCATCAGCGGGGCCAGAGTCAGTGTCTTTCGGAGCATGAGTCGATTCCTGTAGGTTTTTTTTGTTGGCAGGCAATCAAAGGATCAGCTTTCAAATTTCAAAGAATTGAAAACTCAAAAAATCAGCACGTAGGTCTTGCGCACGGTTTCCTGGATGTCCCAGATACCGAGGCTGTTGGCCGGCAACATCAGTGCGTCGCCGGCTTCTATGTGCAGGGGCTCGCCGCCGTCCGGGGTGAAGGTGCAGCGGCCCTGAATGAAGTGACAGAATTCCTGGGCGACGATCTGCCGCCGCCAGCGCCCGGGGGTACATTCCCAGACACCGGTCTCGACGCCGTCGTCGCGTTCGACGCTGGTGGTCGAAGCCACGGCCACGGGAGTTCCCAGGGGCACGGCGACCGGATTGGATTCGTCCAGTTTCAGGGTTGCGGTGTTCTTGAATTGCGTGATGCTCATGGGGATACCTGTCGATGTAGAGACGCTGTTTAGTGCATGAAACCTTCCATGAAACCGGCCACCCCGCTGGCCAGCCTGCGCCGCCAGGGCGCTGTAGCCGGGTTGGCCAGGGTCTGGTCCTCGTGGACAAAGCTGCGGATGATCGCGTTGTAGCCGAGCCAGCGGATCGGCTCCGGCTCCCAGGCCCGCAGTGCGTCGAGGCCGCGCTGGGGGATGACCCACGGTTGGCGTACCAGATCGGTGTCGCGCCCCAGGATCAGGTCGGCCAGCGTGCGGCCTCCCAGGTTGCTGGCGCCAACGCCCTCCCCGCCATAACCGCCCGACAGGGCAATGCCGTTGGCCCGGTCGCAAAGCATGTGTGGCTGGAAATGCCGGGACATGCCCAGGTTGCCGCCCCAGGAATGGGTGATCTGCACGTTCTTCAACTGCGGGAACAGTTCGCCGAACAGATAACGCCGCAGGTGTATTTCGTCAGCGCTCAGGTCGAAGTCGTGGCGCAGCTTGCCAGCGAACTGGTACCCGCCACGGGCGCCAAAGATCAATCGGTTGTCAGCGGTGCGTTGACCGTAGGTGACCTGGCGACTGGCCTCGCTGAATGCCTGGCCGTGACTCAGGCCGATTTCGTCCCAGGTGGCCGCCGACAAGGGCTCGGTCGCGACGATCAGGCTCTGCACCGGCATTTGATAACGCCCCAATGGCGGCAGCGTCACGGAGTAGCCTTCTACCGCCGGCACCACCCAGCGACTGCGCACCGAAGCTTTGGCCGTGCGCAGACTGCCGGATTGCCAATGGGTGACCGGGCTGTTTTCGTAGATTCTGACGCCCAGTCGCTCCACCGCCCGGGCCAGCCCCCGTACCAGCCTGGCCGGGTGAATGGTCGCCACGTGCGGCGCGTAGATACCGCCGTAGGGTTTGGCGACGCGGATCTGTTGCGCCAGTTGTTCCGGGGTCAGCCAGCGATAGTGGCTGTCGTTGAGGCCCTGGCGGTGGAGATCGTCCAGGTAGTGACGCAGGCTGGCCTCCTGCTCCGGATAGCGTGCGGCGCAATACAGCACCCCGCCTTTACGGTAGTCGCAGTCGATTCCCTCACGTTCGAGGACAATCTCCACTTCATCCGGAATGCTGTGCAACAAATCGTAGGAGGCGCGGCGCGCTTCGGCCGACAGTTTGGCCAGCAGGCGGTCTTCTCCCAGCAAATTGCCCATCAGCCAGCCACCATTGCGCCCCGACGCGCCGAAACCGGCGGTTTGCGCTTCGACGATGGCGATGTTCAGGTCAGGTTTGTGCCGCTTGAGGTAGTACGCGGTCCAGAGTCCGGTATAACCCGCGCCGATGATCGCCACGTCGACATCCAGGTCCCGCTCCAGCGCCGGACGCGCCAATAGGGGCTCGTCGAGCTGGTCCATCCACAAACTGATAGTGCGCCACGCCGGCATGCAAGACTCCGCCACTCAAACTTCGATGACGTCGATCCTAGTGCGTGGGCTCAGGCGCTGTCTTGCGCGCGTGCACGCAAAGAAATTTGTTTGACGTAAGCCTTGGGGGACTGGCCGGTGTGCTGGCGGAAACAGCTGTAGAACGCCGACAGCGAATTGAATCCGGCAGCGAAGGCCAGTTCGTCGATGCGCACTGGCGGCATGGCGGCATCCAGCGCCGCAAGCAAATGTTGCAGGCGCGCCTGGTTGACGTAGCGGTAGAAGCTCTGGCCCAGCACCTGATTCAACAGGTAGGAAATCTGGTTGCGGCTGTAGCCACACTCCTTCGCCACTCGTTGCAGATCGAGCTCCGGGTCCAGATAAGGCTGTTGGCGCTGGAAATACTGCTGCAGGTCATCGGCCATGAAGCTCAACTGGCGAGGCGACAGGCCGAGCCGGCTGACCGCCGGGCGCTGGTTGCCGGACGTTTTGCTGCCGGGTTGTTCATGCACCAATGAAGCATATTCATTGACCCGCCAGATCAGCCCGTCCTTGACGGTGATCGCTTCGCTGGCGCGGAACGACACCAACCCCTCACCACCGCGCAAGGTGATGCGGTACTGAATGAACGCAGTGTTGCCGTCCAGTCGAATGCGGTCGGAGTGCTCCAGCGCTTCGTCCGGATCCCGGGGCATGCTACTGCGCACATATTCGCGCAATTCGGCCAGGCCCATGACCCGGTTCTGGAAAAAGTCGTTGTACTGGACTTCAGGGTGATAAAGCGCCATGACGCCATCCAGATCCCGGTGCTTCCAGCGCAAGTGATAGCGCATGACCGTCTCGCCCGTGGCCTGGGTTTGCAGCGGGCCATCATCATCGGCGTGCATTGAACATCTCGACGGGAAAAGACCGAGCTTGCCCAACTTCCGTTTTGTCTTCAACGACTAAACCAATGATGGCTTGTGCCCGCAAATGGCCGATAAGCGTGACCTGAATCAAAAAAAGTGCCGGCAATCGCCAAACGACCTGAAAACTCCACATTGTTTTCACATCCGGATGCTACTTTTAAAAACTGTCACTGGTTGAACCAATGAAGGTTCTTCCCTCCTACCATGAGCTAACGGACGCGCTCGATAATGAAGGCGGGCAACACATGAATAAAGGGTTCAGTAAGGTTACGTTTCCAAACGCCTGCCAGCTGATGCGCTGGCATTTTCATCCCATGGGTTTCGAGGCGAGCATGGACGCCCCGGGCAGCATGATTGCCCGTCTTTTTGATCGTGCCACTGGCGAGACCATGATCGCCATTGCCGGTATTCCGTGCGCCACCGTCATGAATGCCGCGGATGTAGAACGAATAATCGAAGCGGTGGAGGACGAGCTTGAAGCCTTCATCCCACCGGAGGCCTTCAAGAGTTATGCCTGAAGGCTCACTGACTGAAAAGCCCACTTCAAGTGGGCTTTTTGTTGAGCGCTGTTCCTTGTAGGAGCGAGCCTGCTCGCGATGGACTCAAGAGCGCCGCGTTTAGCCAGTAAATACGCGTTATCGTTAACGACCATCGCGAGCGGGCTCGCTCCTACAAGGTCAGGCGGTGATTTGGCTTTTACGATGGTCGACAAAAAACGCTTTGCCCTTGCCGATCCGGTCGGAGGCCTTGGGCATGTTCGCGGCCTGGGTGTCTTGTGCGTCGACGTACCAGTAGCAATGGCTGACAGCGCGGGTAATACCCACGTAGGCCAACCGCAGGATCTCGTCCTTCTGGGCATTGTCATAGGGCTCACTGTCGCCGGCCTTGCCCAGGCCCGCCATCCGGTAAACCTGATTCTTGTAAGGTGAACTGGTCAGGTGCTGGCAGTCGCCCAGCAAAAACACCGCATCGGCCTGGAGGCCCTTGGCGCTGTGATACGTCAACTGCTTGAGCCTGCGAGCCTCATACGGCAAGCTGGAATCAACATTAAGTACTGATTGAATATGCTCTTCTATCAATAACTTATCGCTGCTTTTTCGATAAAGCATCAAGATCGAATCGCCCTTTCGATAATGCTCCATCAGGCGTTGGGCCATGCCCTGGTCATCACGATCAAGGACGCTCACCGGCAGCAATGCCTTGGGTTCACCGCTGGCCTTGGCTTTCTTCCCGGCAATCGCCGGTGCCGCGCGCACGATGTGCTCGGCGGCATCGATGATGTGCTGGTGGCTGCGGTAGTTGTCGCTGAGCATGACCTTGGTGGTGCTCGGCGACGGGAACTCCTTGTTGAACTCCATGAAGTAGGTCGGCGAACTGCCGCGCCAACCATAGATGGACTGCCAGTCATCGCCCACACAGAGCAACGAGGAACGCTGGGCTGCGCGCCCGACGTGCATGGCCGGCCCGCGACTGCGGATCTCTGCCAGGCTGGCCCTGATCCAGGAGACGATCTGCGGCGAGACATCCTGGAATTCGTCGATCATCAGGTGTGACAGCGGCCGCAGCAGCTCATCGCCGAGCAATTTGAGGTTCTCCGGCGAATGTTCGCTGAACAGGGCGAACATTCGGTTGTAGGTCATGATCGGCGGCTTCTGATCCAGCAAATGATCTTCCAGCGCCCGCCAGTACAGACTCAAGGCTTCGAAGAAGAACCGGTCGGGATCGTCCTTGGCGAAACTCATCCGGGCCACGGCGCCCGGCACGTCCAGCCCGAGGTTTTCAATGAACCCGGCGGCGGCGACAAAACAATCCAGCAGTGGCGCTGAAGCGAGCTCGCCCTTGACCTTGTAATCGAAACCCGGCCCGGCGCTGGCATCATCGGCGAGTGAGGCCAGAACACGTTTTGATGATTCGTAACTATCAAGCCATATCAATGGCTTACGACAGAAAGCTTGAAACAGAGTGCGCTTTACTGCCCACTCTGCACGCACCGTCAGCTTGGCGTTTGGTCGCGTCACCTGCGGGTTCTCCCGAGGATCGAACCCCAGCACCACCCAGGCATCCAGCGACGGGATGTAGCCGTGACAATGGAATGTCGAACCGTTGATATCGAACGACTGGCGATTCGGTTCGATGCCCTTGATAGGCCAGGCACCGGCGCGAAACCACAGGTCCTCGATGGCGTCGCACAGTTCTTCATCGCGTTTGGCCGCAAGCTCGGTAACGCCCATGCGTTTTTGCACATCCGGGTGATCGCGCTCCAGCTCCTTGAGTTGCAGGGCATGCCGGGACAATGGCTTGATCAACTCGCGAAAATGCTCATCGTCACGGTGCAGACGGTGATAGCAGGCATTGAGCTGTTGGCGTTGGGCGTCGTTGATGCGCAGATCGAACGGATTGCTGTCGACCTCCTCGTCCCCCTGTGCAGCCCGCAGGCTGAGGTTCTCGAAAGCCTGCAAACGCTCGAAACCCGGAAGGCTGCGTACCATCGGCAGGATCCGCGAGTGAAAGGTGCGCACCAGGTCCCGCGCCTCCTTGAAGCTGATCCCGCGGCCCCAGAGCGCAAACAGTTCGATCAGCTTGTTGATGAAGTCCTTGCGCGACTCGCGGGTGAAGGTCACCACCGTCATCGAACTCAGCTCGAAGCCCAGGTAATGGGTCAGCAGCAGGATACGCAGCACCAGCGTGGTCGACTTGCCTGCGCCGGCACCCGCGATCACCGAAGTGGACGGGGTGTCGCTGAAGATCATTTTCCACTGTGCGGCACTGGGTTGGGCATGGGCCGGCAACAATCGGGCGACATCGGCCTTCATGCGCTTCTTCAGCTCGGCGCTCAACGGCAGGCGCCAGTCGTCGAACAACAGGTCATCGACATTCGGCGGTCGGTGTTCAGTGCAGCGCGAGTCGCGGATCAGCAGGACCTGTCGACCCTCCTCCAGACCTTCGAGCCTGCCTTCCTTGTAGCCGTAATCGACCCCGGCACTGTGACCGCTGCGAAAACCGTCGGCCTGGCCATGCAACCACGACGCCCGATGCTGTGCGTGCAGGCGAGTCAGGCTGTAACCGAAGAATCGGGCGAGCAATCGCTTGATCAGCGGCATCTCGGCCAGTGGGCGAAGTTCAGGCGGGAGATCGGGGGTGTGTTGCGGCACGCGGACTGACTCCAGGGTGTGAGGCTGTTGAGCGCTATGGTGTCTGCATTTGCCGTTGAGTTCTAGTGAATTGCTTATGACTCATTGGCTTATGCGATGAAGTGAAGGTTGGATGAGAAACTTTCGAGGTTATTTCATATCAATCCATTCGATAGGAATGCTGCATTTTTTACGCTTTTTATCGATTGTTGCCTGTTGGATGATGACCGTCATCACTCACCGGTCTCGCTTCGTGGCTCAGGCACCTGGCCCCATGACGAACCTTTTCTGGAGACGATCATGCTTGAACTCAGACCTTTCAACTCGCTCGGCGGTGCTCACCACGGCTGGTTGGATGCCCACCATCATTTTTCGTTCGCCGAATACTACGATCCCAAGCGTATGAACTGGGGCAACCTGCGGGTCTGGAATGACGACGTGATCGCGCCCGGCACCGGTTTCCCGCAACACCCGCACCGCGACATGGAAATCATCACCTATGTCCGCGAAGGCGCCATTACCCACCAGGACAACCTTGGCAACAAGGGGCGCACCGAAGCGGGCGACGTCCAGGTCATGAGCGCCGGTACCGGGATCGCCCACAGCGAGTACAACCTGGAAGCGACGCCGACCAGGATTTTCCAGATCTGGATCATCCCGAACGAGTCCGGCCTGGCGCCGTCCTGGGGCGCCAAGCCGTTCCCGAAAGGTAACCGCGAAGGTTTTGTCACCCTGGCCAGCGGCAAGGAAGGCGACGATCAGAGCCTGCGCATCCGTGCCGATGCCCGGCTGGTGGCCGCGAACCTCAAGGCCGGCGAATCCGCCGAGTATCACCTGGACAACGGTCGTCGCGCCTACCTGGTACCGGCTACGGGGGTCATTGAGGTCAATGGCTTGCGTGCACAAGCTCGAGACGGTGTAGCCGTTGCCGATGAGCAGGTGCTGCGGGTGACGGCCATCGAGGACAGCGAGATTGTTCTGGTGGACCTGGCTTGATTCGCTGAGCGCAATCCAAAAAAAGGGGCGACCATGTTGGTCGCCCCTTTTTTGGGTGCCTGTTCAAATGTCTTCGCTGGCAAGCCAGCTCCTACATGGGGAATGCGGTCCAATGTAGGAGCGAGCCCGCTCGCGAAAAACCCGAGGATACCGCGGGGTGTCAGGCTGCCAGCGTTATCGTTGACGACCATCGCGAGCAGGCTCGCTCCTACAAGGAAATGGCACCATCCACCAGCGTTTGCGCCTCGGCCACCAGTTGCTTGAGGTGGTCGTCGCTGACAAAGCTTTCGGCGTAGATCTTGTAGATGTCTTCCGTGCCCGACGGACGCGCCGCAAACCAGCCGTTCTCGGTCATGACCTTGAGACCGCCAATGGCCTGGTCATTGCCCGGTGCGTGGCTGAGGATGCTCTGGATCGGTTCGCCGGCCAGTTGAGTCGAGGTGACCTGTTGCGGCGACAGCTTGCTCAGCAGCGCTTTCTGCTCCGGATTGGCCTTGGCGTCGACCCGTACCGAGAACGGCTCACCCAGTTCATCGGTCAAGGCGCGATACGCCTGACTCGGGTCGCGACCAGTCCGGGCCGTCATCTCGGCGGCCAGCAGGGCCGGAATCAAACCGTCCTTGTCGGTGCTCCAGACCCCGCCGTCCTTGCGCAGGAACGAGGCACCGGCGCTTTCTTCGCCGCCGAAACCCAGGGAGCCATCGAACAGGCCGTCGGCGAACCATTTGAAACCCACCGGCACTTCGTACAGGCGACGATCCAGGCGCTTGGCCACGCGATCGATCAAGCCGCTGCTGACCACGGTTTTACCCACGGCGGCATCGGCGCGCCATTGCGGACGATTCCGGAACAGGTAGTCGATGGCAACGGCGAGGTAGTTGTTCGGTGCCAGCAAGCCACCGGACGGCGTGACGATGCCATGGCGGTCGTGGTCCGGATCGCAGGCAAACGCCACGTCGAAGCGCTCTTTCAGGCCGATCAGGCCTTGCATTGCGTGGCTGGACGATGGGTCCATGCGGATCTGGCCGTCCCAGTCGACGGTCATGAAGCGGAAGGTCGGGTCGACCTCTTTGTTCACCACATCCAGGTCCAGGCGGTAATGCTCGGCAATCGCCGACCAGTAACGCACCCCTGCTCCACCCAACGGATCGACACCCAGGCGCAGCTTGGCATCGCGGATGGCGTCGAAGTCGATCACGTTGATCAGGTCGGCGACATAGGTGTTGAGGTAATCGTGACGATGGGTAGTGCTGGCCTTCAGTGCCTGCTCGTAGCTGATGCGCTTGACGCCGGCGAGCTTGTTGGCCAGCAGTTCGTTGGCCTTGGCTTCGATCCACTTGGTGATGTGGGTATCGGCCGGACCACCGTTGGTTGGGTTGTACTTGTAGCCACCGCTTTGCGGCGGGTTGTGGGACGGCGTGATGACAATGCCGTCCGCCAGGCCGGTGGTGCGTCCACGGTTGTAGCAGAGAATCGCATGGGAAATGGCCGGTGTCGGCGTGTACTCGTCACCTTCTGCGATCATCACGGTCACGCCGTTGGCTGCCAGTACCTCGAGGGCACTGGCGCCGGCCGGCGTGGACAGCGCGTGGGTGTCGATACCGACAAACAGCGGGCCATCGATGCCTTGAGCTTCGCGGTACAGGCAGATCGCCTGGCTGATCGCCAGAACGTGCCATTCATTGAAACTCAAGTCGAACGAGCTGCCACGGTGCCCCGACGTGCCGAAGGCAACGCGCTGGGTCGAAATCGCGGCATCAGGCTGACCGGTGTAATAGGCCGTTACCAGTCGCGGGATGTCGACCAACAATTGTGCCGGTGCCGGTTTACCCGCAAAAGGACTGAGTGTCATGCAAAACCTCTGGAATAGAGTGGTTCAGGAATTGGGTCGCAGTTTACTGGCAGTTTGACCGCAAGGCGATGGGATCGATCCAGCACAGTGGAAGTTGTTATTTTTTGTCTCACTCACTCGATTGATTCCAGGCGCAGCGCATCCCCCAGCAATCCCAGCGCGGCCGCCAGGTTGTGATCGCCGCCGAAGGTATGACTCAGGCGCAGATGCTGCCCGTGCAGGCCGTGGAGGCTGAACAGCTCGCCCGGCGCGATGACCACCTGATGCGCCAGCAGGCGCTGGAACACACGACGGACATTGACCCGACGCAACGAGCGCATCCAGATCGTTGCACCCCCTTGCGGCTCGACGAAATGCAAGGCATCACCCAATCGCTCCTGCAACAACAGGGTCATTTGATTCTTGCGGTCATTGAGCAGCCGCCGCAGCACCAGCAGGTGTTGATCAATGCGACCGCTGCTATACAAACGGGCAATGGCTTTCTGGCGTATCGGCGAGAGTCGGAAGGACCGCAGCAGAAAGTGCCGTTGCAACTCCGCGCTCAAATGCCTTGAAAGCAGAAAACCGTAAGGCGCTTCAGGTCCGATGATTTTCTCGAACGTGGAAAACACCATCAGCCGTTCAGGGTCCAGCAAGTCTCGAAAGCGCAGGGTGCCCAGGTCGAATCCGAGTTCGCCATAACAGTCGTTTTCCAGCACCCAACTGTCATGCGCGGCCAACAGCCGGGCAATGGCCTGCCTGTTGTGGTCAGGCGCCAGGCTGCCACGGGGCATGTTCAGGGCCGATGACAGCATCACCAGCCTTACCGGTTCGGTATCGAGCAGCATTTCAAGACGTTCCGGATCCAGACAGGCATCGGCTTGCACGGGCAACTCGATCACCCGCACGCAGGCCGCTTGAAACAAACGCAGGATCGTCCAGTCGCACGGCGATTCGACCACCACCGTGGCGTCCTTCAAGCCCAGCACGGCGATCAGGATTTCCAGTACACCGCGCAGGTCGGCGCCGATGTAGACATCATCGGCGTGCCAGTAACGCATGGGAGACGTGGTGTAGCGTGCCGCCAGGGCGGCGCGCAATTCAAGTTCGCCGCAGGGTTGCGAAGGCGACTGCGGCTGGCGGGGATACTGGCGCAGCAACTCCCGCTCCAGCAGCAACAACGGGCTGTCCAGTGGCTGCAATAACGCCGGTTCATCGGCGCTCATGACCAGCATCCCCGGGCGCCTGGCATTGACGTAGACCGCTTCCAGCAGGTCGCTGCCGCTGTCCTGCAGGTTGATTGCGGACACTGGCAATGCGTAGTAACCGGACTTGGCCACCGAATAGACCCGCCCTTCTTTCTCCAGCAGCGAATAGGCGTACTGAATGGTCGAGATCGACACATTCAGACGCTCAGCCAGGTGCCGCAGCGACGGCAGGCGGATGCGCGAATCCCCTTCAGACTCGTTGATCAGGCTGACCAGGTATCGATAAACCGCTTGATAGGCGAAATCCGTTTCTCGTGGACCTTTCATCGGCGAAGGCCATTTGCATTGACTGAAAATCCACCCACGTTCAGTGACCCGCTGACCATTCATCCACCAACGTGCTGTCAGCATCAGGATCGTCCAGCGCATTTTGCGACACGGCCCTCGGGATGATTGCTTCAGCCGCCCCGCCAGCGTCTGCGGGCGTCCACTCCATGCGGTAAAGCCGGCCAATCAGGCTGACGGGCAATCCGCTGACATCAATCATCCATTGCATGATCTGTTCGGCGACCGGATGCCCCTGCATGGCCTTGTGCAACTCGGGCATGGCCACCAGCATGCCCGGATGGCACTGACGCAGAAAACGCTCGAGCCCCGCACCTTTTTCGGTAAAGGGCGCAAACAGCAGGCACACCAGTTGTGCTTCGCTCAGGCCCAGGTTCTTTTGTGCCTCGGCCGCCGCTCGGGCGCGCAATTCGGCCAGTGTCGCCGGATTGCCGAAAACCTCGATGGCCTGCTCGCACAATCGCTCGGGCAAGTGCTTGCGGCGCATCATCACCAAGGCCCGTTGCAGGTATTGCGCAACACCGGATTCGTAATTGCGATTCTGTACGAAGCACGCATGCAACCCTCGGACGTGCGCCGTGATCGATGGGCTGACGAATTCGTTGTCGCTGATCTGCGCGGACAGTTCGTCAGGCTGGAACCCGAGAAATTCAGTCAACAATGGCCAGCGCTCTTCCAGGTTGCTGACCAGCAGGTCGTGAATGTCGATGCAGGCCGTACGACGGCAGGTTTCGAAGCGCTCTTGCGGACGCCACCGGGCCTGGCCGTAATCGGCGTAGAACCCGTGATAACAGTCGCTGCCCAGTTCATCGAGCAATGCAAACAACCCCGCATAACCCGGCTCGCCCGCAGGCGAAGGCTTGAGCCCTGCCTTGGTGGCGGCGCGCCTCAAGCCGTCGATGAACTGCTTTTGCTGACGCGGCGTGTCACTGATGAGCAAGGCGTCGACACCGCCGTCCCAGCGAGCGATTTGTCCGTAGAACTCTCCCGTGGCCAGATAACCGTCATCCCAAAGCTCGAACCCGCCGCGCCACTCCCGGCGATGGCCGATCAGCAGCAGGTTCAGGCGGCTGGACTCGCGGCCGGCGTCGGAGATCGGCGCCAGGTGGTTGAACGGCAAGACTTCCCGATCATCGACCATCAGTACCTCGACCCGAGGATCGTCATAGACAAACAATGCGCTGTTGGTCCGGTGCATGTTTTCCACGGCCGCGCCGCTTGTGCCGTTCAACCGTAACGAGGCGATGCGCAACTGGAATGTCGCCGGCGTCCGCGTGGCGATGGTCAACTGTGCAGCACGCAACAAAGCCAGGGTGTAGCAGTTGTCACGGGCCCCGGACTGGATCGCCAACACCTTGTAATCGCCAATGTGCTCCATGCCCCCGGCGGCTACTGCCAGGCGCTGAATCAACAATTGCAATGCAGTGCGTTCGGCACGGGAGAAAAAACCCAGCAATCGCTGCAGCACTTGTTGATAGACATAGTTCATCGCTTGGTCATGGATGCTGGTCATCTTTATTTACCTGATACTCGTAAGTTCAATATCGTGCAGACAGCAAATCCCGTTGGACTGTCGGCGCGAATGGAGTCATGGACTTTATTGCCAAATGCTAACACTTGAATTTTCTTGAAATCATTTGAAACGATCGCAACACCCCCTCGACTTAACGACAGAGGTGAGGCTGGAGCGCCCTGCTGGCAAGGGTTTGCTGATTTGAAACCGGAGTCCTAGGAAATATCCGACAAAGTCCCACAGACACTTAATACAAGAAACAAGGAAGGAAGTTGCAGCTGTCTTTTTGGCAACTAGCCAACGGCCAACTAATTTGGAGATTTGCACCGATGGCGCACATTGAAAAGTTTCAGCCTGACACCCGGCCATGACTCATTCCTTGAGATGAAAGTAATCATTCAATTATCAGGGCTTAGTGGCTGATTAGAAGCTACAGATTACGGGCAAAAACCAGTTCAGTTGCTGGACCGGCCTGCGGATCGATGGCTTTCGGGGGGGCTCAAACGAAAGAGTCCGTGTGGGCACGGACTCTTGGGAGGACTGTAAGTGCTACGCCGGCTCGACCTGCAGCGCGACCCGTTCGCGACACGGGCATTCGTCCATGTAGCGGTGTGCTTCGACAAACTCGGCAAACGGGAAGACCCGAGTCTTGAGCGGCAGCAGAACGCGGTCGGCGGTCAACTGGTTGATGTCGCGCAAGGCACGTTGCAGTGCGGCCTGGTCCTGGGTGATGCCCAGTTCCGGCTTGCCCGTGAAGTTGCCGATGCAGTGCACGAAGAACTGAATGTTCTTCTGGAACGCTGCGCAGGCCGGGAAAGGTGTCTGGTTGCCACCTTGCAGGCCGTACAGCACCAGGCTGCCGCGAGGCGCCAGCACATCGCCCAGCAACGACATCTGCGGACCGCCCAAACCATCGAACACCACATCTACGCCACGGTTATCGGTGATTTTGTTGATCCGCATCAGCAGATCTTCTTCCTCGGTGACAATCACTTTCTCGGCACCCAGCGACAGCAGGTATTCACGTTCCTCCTCGGTCTTGGTCGCGGCGATCACTCGAACACCCAAGGCCTTGCCCAGTTGTACGAACGAAGGTCCGGCGCAATGACTCGCGTCGGTCACCAGAGCAAATTGCCCGGGCTTGACCCGTGCCAGATCGGCATAGGCGAAATAGGCGATCAACAACGGCGTGTAGTGCACGCTCGCTTCAATCGGGCTAAGCACATCCGGATAACGGGTGACTGCCGAGCGCGGCAGAACGATCTGCTCGCCGTAGACCGGGTAGTCGTTCGGGCTTTGGGCCGGAAAGCTGGCGACCTTGTCACCGACCTCCAGGTCATCGACGCCATCACCGACAGCGGTGACGATACCGGCCATCTCCTGGCCAAGGCCTGAAGGCAGTCGGGCATGGGACGGGGCCAGGTTCTGACGCCAGAGAGTGTCATACCAACTGATGCCAATCGCCTCGACGCGCACCTGCACTTCGCCCGGTGCAGGCAGAGCCGTCGCATGCTCTTCGCATTTGAGCACCTCGGCTGGACCAAACTTGTGAAAACGTATCGTGCGGGACATCGCAAACCTCGCCAAATAAACCTCTAATGCCATGAACTCTAGCCGGGCTTTCAACCCAACACTATCTGTGGCTATTAATAGTCGACATGCCTGTCATTGATTCCGCAGCGGCGGCAACATCGTCAAATGTCGTAAGAAACCGAAGCAGCCTATGTAGGAAAAACTGAATTACCCGGTGCAGAGTACCAGTCTTTCCCCGTAATATTCCTGCTGGCCATTGTTCTCATATGGCCGCCCACGTCAAGCTTGCTGACTCTGCCAGGACTCCAGATGAATCGTAATGACCTGCGTCGTGTCGACCTGAACCTGTTGATCGTTTTCGAAACATTGATGCACGAACGCAGCGTGACCCGTGCTGCGGAAAAACTGTTCCTCGGCCAGCCAGCCATCAGTGCGGCGCTCTCGCGCCTGCGCGGCCTGTTCGATGACCCCTTGTTTGTGCGTACCGGCCGCAGCATGGAGCCGTCCGCCAGGGCCGTCGAGATCTTCGCCCTGCTCTCCCCGGCACTGGATTCGATTTCCACCGCGGTCAGCCGTGCGGCCGAGTTCGATCCTGCCACAAGTACTGCCGTGTTCCGCATCGGCCTTTCGGACGACGTCGAGTTCGCCTTGCTGCCAATGCTGCTCAAGCGCCTGCGTGCCGAATCGCCGGGGATTGTGCTGGTGATACGTCGGGTCAACTACATCCTGATGCCGGGGTTGCTGGCATCCGGTGAGATATCCATCGGTGTCAGTTACACCACCGACCTGCCGGCCAACGCCAAACGCAAGGTACTGCGTCGCAGCCAACCGAAGCTGTTGCGCGCCGACACCGTGCCGGGGCCGTTGAGCCTGGATGATTACTGCGCTCGCCCCCATGCACTGGTGTCATTCGCAGGCGACCTCAGCGGCTTCATCGATGAAGAGCTGGAAAAGCTCGGGCGCAAACGGCATGTGGTGCTCGCCGTTCCGCAGTTCAACGGGTTGAGCACCCTGCTCGCGGGCACCGACATCGTCGCGACGGTGCCGGACTACACGGCCGATGCGCTGACTGCCGCTGGCGGTGTGCGGGCCGAAGATCCGCCGTTGCCGGTGCGCAGTTTCGAGTTGCACATGGCGTGGCGCGGGTCCCAGGATAATGATCCGGGGGAGCGCTGGTTGCGGTCGCGGATTCAGATGTTCTTTGGGGATCCGGACAGTCTGGCCTGATCCTGATTTTGCAGGGCTTCTGGCCCTATCGCGAGCAGGCTCGCTCCCACAGGGATTTGGGAACAGCGAAGATCCAATGTGGGAGCGAGCTTGCTCGCGATGGCCGCAACACGGTTCCAGATCTGACCATTGCATCCAATGCAACACACAATTGTCATCAATCCAGTTGATGACGACCGAACACAAGGCGCAGGCTAGAGGGCTGGCTTGGGTCTTATATCATTCCGGATGATAGTTACCTTCGCCCCATTCGATTCGTGAGATACAAACCCGCCGCGCATCATTCGCCAATCTCAACACATTGGCGGATGCATCCATGGAACAGTCACTCAAACATTTGCGCTTCCCGTTGGCTTTGTTGGCCGTAGTGGTGATCAGCGCTTGCGGCAAGGCCCCGGAAACCGCCGCCAGCATGCCAGCGGCCAAGGTCAGCGTGGCCAAGGTGCTGGAACAGCCGGTCAACGAATGGGACGAGTTCACCGGCCGTCTCGAAGCGCCGGAAACCGTCGAGATTCGTCCGCGGGTCTCCGGCCAGATCGATGAAGTGGCGTTCACGGAAGGCGCCCTGGTCAAGAAAGGCGACCTGCTGTTCCAGATCGACCCGCGTCCGTTCCAGGCTGAGGTCCGCCGCCTCGAAGCACTGGTTGCACAATCGCGCGCCAATGCCACCCGCAGCGAAAACGAAGCCCAGCGCGGTGAACGCCTGCGCACCAGCAACGCGATTTCCGCCGAACTGGCCGACTCGCGGACCAGCGCCGCCCAGGAAGCCCGCGCCGCGGTCGGCGCCCTGCAAGCGCAGCTGGATCTGGCCAGGCTGAACCTGAGCTTTACTCGTGTGACTGCTCCAATCAGCGGCCGCGTCAGCCGTGCGGAAATCACCGCCGGCAACCTGGTGACTGCCGACACCACCCCGCTGACCAGCGTGGTCTCTACTGACAAGGTGTACGCCTACTTCGACGCGGACGAGCGTGTGTTCCTGAAGTACACCGAGCTCGCTCGCCAGGGCAAGCGCGGCGCCACCACCCCGGTCTACATGGGCCTGTCCAACGAGGACGGCAACCCGCACCAGGGCGTGATGAACTTCGTCGACAACCAGGTCAACCCGAAGACCGGCACCATTCGTGGGCGCGCCGTGTTCGACAACAGCGATGGCAGCTACACCCCGGGCCTGTATGCACGCCTGAAACTGGTGGGCAGCGGCACTTACAGCGCCATGCTGATCAATGACGAAGCGGTCGGCACCGACCTGGGCAAGAAGTTCGTGCTGGTGATGGATGCCGACAACAAGACCGCCTACCGCGCGGTGGAGCTGGGTCCGAAGATCGAAGGTCTGCGCATTGTGCGCAATGGCCTGAACAAGGACGACACCATCATCGTCAAGGGCCTGCAACGGGTGCGCCCAGGCTCACCGGTCACCCCTGAAGTGATTCCGATGGCCAGCGAACAAACCCTCGCGGCACTCGCACAACAACGCCAAGCGCTGGAAGCCAGCAACCTGCCCCAAGTCGCGCCTGCCAGGGTTGCACCGGGCACGGCTGTGAAACTGGCTGCCACGA
Organism: Pseudomonas sp. BF-R-30; assembly: GCF_019956175.1. Taxonomy (NCBI): domain Bacteria; kingdom Pseudomonadati; phylum Pseudomonadota; class Gammaproteobacteria; order Pseudomonadales; family Pseudomonadaceae; genus Pseudomonas; species Pseudomonas sp. BF-R-30. Next base: position 47,154 of record NZ_JAHBDE010000034.1, read on the forward strand.
CCCCACGCGGTTAAGGGATTTTTACGATGAATTTTTCCCAATTCTTCATTTCACGGCCGATCTTTGCAGCGGTGCTTTCGCTGCTGATCCTGATCGCCGGCGCCATCTCGCTGTTCCAGCTGCCGATCAGCGAATACCCGGAAGTGGTACCGCCGACCGTTGTGGTTCGTGCCAACTTCCCGGGTGCCAACCCAAAAGTCATCGGTGAAACCGTGGCCGCTCCACTGGAGCAAGCCATCACCGGTGTCGAGAACATGCTGTACATGTCCTCGCAGTCCACTGCTGACGGCAAGATCACCCTGACCATCACCTTTGCGCTGGGTACTGACCTGGACAACGCACAGGTGCAGGTGCAGAACCGTGTGACGCGGACCGAGCCAAAACTTCCCGAGGAAGTGACGCGAATCGGTATCACCGTGGACAAGGCTTCGCCCGACCTGACCATGGTTGTGCACTTGACCTCGCCGGACAAACGCTACGACATGCTCTACCTGTCCAACTACGCCTTGCTCAACATCAAGGATGAGCTGGCGCGTCTGGGTGGTGTCGGCGATGTGCAGTTGTTTGGCATGGGCGATTACTCCCTGCGTGTCTGGCTCGACCCGAACAAGACCGCTTCGCGCAACCTGACCGCCACCGATGTGGTCACGGCGATTCGTGAGCAGAACCGTCAAGTGGCGGCCGGTGCCTTGGGTGCGCCGCCTGCACCGAATGCCACGGCCTTCCAGTTGTCGGTCAACACCCAGGGCCGTCTGGTTTCCGAGGAAGAGTTCGAGAACATCATCATTCGCTCTGGCGACAACGGTGAAATCACTCGCCTCAAAGACATCGCTCGCGTCGAACTGGGCTCCAGCCAGTACGCCCTGCGTTCGTTGTTGAACAACCAGCCGGCGGTGGCGATCCCGATCTTCCAGCGTCCGGGTTCCAACGCCATCGAAATCTCCAACGAAGTGCGGTCGAAAATGGCCGAACTGAAGAAGAGCTTCCCCGAAGGCATGGACTTCAGCATCGTCTATGACCCGACGATCTTCGTGCGCGGCTCCATCGAGGCGGTGGTTCACACCCTCTTCGAAGCACTGATCCTCGTAGTACTCGTGGTGATCCTGTTCCTGCAAACCTGGCGCGCCTCGATCATTCCGCTGGTCGCTGTGCCGGTATCGCTGATCGGTACCTTTGCCGTGATGCATCTGTTTGGCTTCTCGCTCAACGCCTTGTCGCTGTTCGGCCTGGTATTGGCGATCGGTATCGTGGTGGACGACGCCATCGTGGTGGTGGAGAACGTCGAGCGGAATATCGAACTCGGATTGACCCCGGTTGAAGCGACCAAAAAAGCCATGGGCGAGGTAACCGGCCCGATCATCGCCACGGCTCTGGTGCTGTGTGCGGTATTCGTTCCGGCGGCGTTCATTTCCGGCCTGACCGGCCAGTTCTACAAGCAGTTCGCCCTGACCATCGCGATCTCCACGGTGATCTCGGCCTTCAACTCCCTGACCCTGTCGCCGGCGCTGGCCGCGGTATTGCTCAAGGGCCATGACGCGCCGAAGGACCGTTTCTCCAAGGTGCTGGACAAGATTTTCGGTGGCTGGTTGTTCCGTCCGTTCAACCGCTTCTTTGAAAAGGCCAGCCATGGTTATGTCGGCACCGTTGCCCGCGTGATCCGCTCAAGCGGTATCGCCCTGCTGCTGTACGCCGGCCTGATGGTCCTGACCTTCTTCGGTTTCTCCAGCACCCCGACCGGTTTCGTCCCCGGCCAGGACAAGCAATACCTGGTGGCCTTCGCGCAACTGCCGGATGCCTCGAGCCTGGACCGTACCGAAGACGTGATCAAGCGCATGTCCGAGCTGGCGCTTAAACAGCCCGGCGTGGAAAGCGCCGTGGCCTTCCCGGGCCTGTCGATCAACGGTTTCACCAACAGTCCGAACGCCGGCATCGTCTTCGTGACCCTCAAACCGTTCGACGAACGTAAAGACCCGAGCATGTCCGCCGGTGCGATTGCCGGTGCCTTGAACGGCCAGTACGCCAATATCCAGGAAGCCTACATGGCGATCTTCCCGCCGCCGCCGGTACAAGGCCTGGGCACCATCGGTGGTTTCCGCCTGCAGATCGAAGACCGGGGCAACCTGGGCTACGAAGAGCTGTACAAGGAAACCATGAACATCATCAACAAGAGCCACAACGTGCCGGAACTGGCCGGCCTGTTCACCAGCTACACGGTGAACGTGCCCCAGGTCGATGCCGCCATCGACCGGGAAAAAGCCAAGACCCACGGCGTGGCCGTCAGCGACATCTTCGACACCCTGCAGATCTATCTGGGTTCGCTGTATGCCAACGACTTCAACCGCTTTGGTCGCACCTACCAGGTCAACGTTCAGGCCGAACAACAGTTCCGCCTCGAATCCGACCAGATCGGCCAGCTGAAAGTGCGTAACAACAAGGGCGAAATGATCCCGCTGGCGACCTTCATCAAGGTCAGCGATACCTCGGGCCCGGACCGCGTGATGCACTACAACGGCTTCATCACCGCTGAAATCAACGGTGCGGCAGCCCCCGGCTACAGCTCCGGCCAGGCCGAAAAAGCCATCGAGAAACTGCTCAAGGAAGAACTGCCCAACGGCATGACCTACGAATGGACCGACCTGACCTACCAGCAGATCCTGTCCGGTAACACCGCACTGTTCGTGTTCCCGCTCTGTGTGCTGCTGGCGTTCCTGGTACTGGCGGCTCAATACGAAAGCTGGAGCCTGCCACTGGCGGTGATCCTGATCGTACCGATGACCCTGCTGTCGGCCATCACCGGTGTAATCGCCTCCGGCGGTGACAACAACATCTTTACCCAGATCGGTTTGATCGTATTGGTGGGGCTTGCCTGCAAGAACGCGATCCTGATCGTCGAGTTCGCCAAGGACAAACAGGAGGAAGGCTTGAGCCCGCTGGCGGCGGTCCTGGAAGCGTGCCGTCTGCGTCTGCGGCCGATCCTGATGACCTCCTTCGCGTTCATAATGGGTGTGGTGCCCCTGGTGTTCTCCAGCGGCGCCGGTGCCGAAATGCGCCACGCCATGGGTGTCGCGGTGTTCTCCGGGATGCTTGGGGTGACCTTCTTCGGTCTGTTGCTGACGCCGGTGTTCTACGTACTGATCCGTAACTTTGTCGAGCGCGGCCAGGCACGCAAAGCTGCCAAGGCCACCCTGAAGCTGGAGTCGCACTGATGAGTTTGAAAGCCTTCCTGCCGAGCCTGCTGGTACTGGCCCTGGGTGCCTGTGCCGTGGGCCCGGACTACAAGACGCCAACCACCGAGGCGGCCAACATCACGGCCGCCACCGATGGCGCCGCCGGCCAGAAGAACTTTGACCGTTCGCGTTTCGAAGGCATCTGGTGGCAGCAGTTCGAAGACCCGACCCTCAACCAGCTGGTGACGCAATCCCTGCAAGGCAACCGTGATCTGCGCGTCGCCTTCGCCCGCTGGAAAGTGGCGCGGGCGATCCGCGATGACGTCAGCAACGACGCCATGCCGACCATCACCAGCCGCGTCAGCAGTGACCTGGGCAAAGGCCAGATTCCGGGCCAGACCACCGACCGGGTCAACAGCGAACGCTACGACCTGGGCCTGGACATGGCCTGGGAGATTGACTTGTTCGGTCGCATCCAGCGCAACCTGGAGTCGGCCAACGCCGAGCAACAGGCATTCGAGGCCGATTTGTACCAACTGCAAGTCACCATGATTGCCGAACTGGTGGACTCCTACGGGCAACTGCGCGGTGCGCAGTTGCGGGAGAAAATCGCCCTGGCCAACCTGGAGAACCAGCAGGAGTCGCGCAAGATCACCATCAGCCTGCGTGATGCCGGCGTCGGCGACCAGCTCGATGTGGAGCGCGCCGATGCGCGACTGGCGTCGGTTGAGGCCAGCGTGCCGCAACTGCAGGCCGAACAGGTTCGGCAGAAAAACCGCATCGCCACCCTGCTGGGTGAACGTCCGGACAAGCTGACCGTGGACCTGAGCCCGAAAGACTTGCCGGCGATTGCCAAGGCCCTGCCGATCGGCGATCCGGGTGAACTGCTGCAACGCCGTCCGGACATTCGCAGTGCCGAACGCCAACTGGCCTCGGCCACCGCGCGTATCGGCGTGGCCAAGGCGGATCTGTTCCCTCGGGTCAGCCTCAGCGGCTTCCTCGGCTGGACTGCCGGACGTGGTTCGCAGATCGGTTCTTCGGCGGCCAACGCCTGGGCGCTGGGCCCGAGCATCACCTGGGCCGCGTTTGACCTGGGTAGCGTAAAAGCCCGCATACGTGGCGCCGACGCCGATGCCGAAGGCGCCCTGGCGACTTACGAGCAGCAAGTGTTGCTGGCCCTGGAAGAATCGGAAAACGCTTTCAGCGACTATGGCAAACGCCAACAGCGCCTGATCTCGCTGATTCGCCAGAGCGAGTCCAGCCGCTCGGCTGCCGACCTGGCGCAAATCCGCTACCGCGAAGGCACGTCCGATTTCCTCGTACTGCTCGACGCCCAGCGTGAACGCCTGGCGGCCGAAGATACCCAGGCCCAGGCCGAGGTTGATCTGTATCGCGGCATCGTCGCGATCTACAAGGCCCTCGGTGGCGGCTGGCAGCCGGAGACGGTCGCGAGCAAGTAGTACGGTTTTTAAAGCGCTCCTTTGGTTGGCCGCAACCAACCAATTTCCTTGCCCTGCGTCTCATTCGGTCGCGGGGCTTTTTTTTGCCTATCAAAAACAACACATCCCCCTTGTGGGAGCGGGCTTGCTCGCGAAGGCGGTGTGTCAGGCAATACATATGTCTACTGATATACCGCCTTCGCGAGC
>NZ_JAHBDE010000035.1:0-51626 GCF_019956175.1 Pseudomonas sp. BF-R-30
CGCGATGGTGTGTCAGTCGACATCAATGTATCTGACACACCATCGCGAGCAGGCTCGCTCCTACAGGGGGGGGCGTTGCGGTATTTAGCTCGACTGTGGCATTTCGCCGTTGGCCAGGCGCTTGTTGATGTCGGCGATCACTTCCGGCAGATCGGTGATGGTGTCGATCATGTAATGCGGGCGTGAACCTTCGAACATCCCGTGGATGCGCTTGCGCTCGCTGTCCAGTCGGTCGCAGCCCAAGGCGCGATAGCCTTCGTAGTCCAGGCCCAGGGCGTTGCCCGAGCAGATCAGCGCAACGGTCCACATGCCGGCGCGGCGACCCTCGAGAATGCCCGGCACCGTGTCATCGATCTTCACGCACGCGGCGACATCGTCGATGCCCAGGGCGATGACGTTGGCCAGCGCCTGGGCGGGCCATGGGCGACCATTCGGGACTTCGTCGGTGGCGACCACGTGGTCGGCCACGTAACCGTTGGTGGCGGCCAGTTCGACCACCTTGTCCATGACCTGTTTCGGGTAACCGGAGCACGAGCCGATCTTGATCCCTTGCTGGCGCAGGTTGGCGATGGTCTCCAGTGCCCCGGGAATCAGCGCCGAGTGCTCGGCGATTTTTTCGATCTGCAGCGGCATGAAACGCTGGTAGATCGCAGTGACGTCATCGTCGGTCGGCGTGCGGCCGAACACTTTGCGATAACGCTCGGCAACTTCCGGCAGATCGCACAGGGTGCGGATGTGGTCCCACTTGCCCATGCCCATCGGGCCGCGAGCCTCTTCGATGGACACCTGGACATCGAACTCGGCGAAGGCCTCGACGAAAATCTGCGTCGGGGCGAAGGAGCCGAAGTCGACCACGGTGCCGGCCCAGTCGAGGATGGCGGCTTGCAGTTTGGTTGGGTTGGCGTAGTTCATGGTGATCTGAATCCTGTAATAAATGGCTATTTAGGAAAACGGTTTTTTGTAGGAGCGAGCCTGCTCGCGATGAGGCCCTGGTAGTCGACATCAATGGTGAATCTCAGAACGCTATCGCGAGCAGGCTCGCTCCTACAGGGGAAGGTAGTGTTGGTTAGATCTCTAGCACTTCCATTTCGCGCAACACCTCGCCAATCGCGGCCACGGCTTCGCGCATTTCGGCTGGTTGGACATGGCCGATGCAGCCGACGCGGAAGGTTTCGACCTGGGTCAGTTTGCCGGGGTAGAGGATGTAGCCCTTGGCCTTGACCCGCTCGTAGAATTCTTTGAACGCGTAGCGCGGATCTTTCGGGGCGTGGAAGGTGGCGATGATCGGCGCCTGGATAGCCGCCGGCAGGAAGCTGCGCAGCCCCAGTTTGCCCATCTCTTCCATCAATGCCTGGCAGTTGGCGGCGTAGCGTTCGTGCCGCGCCGGCAAGCCGCCTTCTTCGTTGTATTGCAGCAGGGCTTCGTGCAGCGCCGCGACCACATGGGTCGGCGGGGTGAAGCGCCACTGGCCGGTCTTGGCCATGTAGGCGTGCTGGTCCTGCAAGTCCATCGCCAGCGAATGCGAGTTGCCGGCGGCGCTGGCCAGGGATTCTCTGCGAGCGAAGACAAAACCCATGCCCGGTACGCCCTCCAGGCATTTGCCCGAGGCGGCGATCAATGCGTCGAACGGCACTTGCTGCGCATCCACGGGCAGAGCGCCGAAGGAGCTCATGGCGTCGATGATCAGGCGCTTGCCGTGTTGCGCCACTACTTGGGCGATCTCTGGCAGCGGATTGAGGATGCCGGTACTGGTTTCGCAGTGAATCAGGGCGACATGGGTAATGTCTTGATCGGCACGTAGCAGGCGGTCGACGTCGGCGGCGGTGGTCGGCTTATCTTCTGCGGTTTCGAAGGTACTGAAGGAGCGGCCCAATACTTCGCAGATTTTCGCCAGGCGTTTGCCGTAGGCGCCGTTAATCAGGACCAGAATCTTGCCGTCCCGAGGCACCAGCGTGCCGATCGCTGCCTCGACCGCGAAGGTGCCGCTGCCTTGCAAAGGCACGCAGTGGTGGGTGGCAGTGCCGTTGATGATGGTCAGCAGTTGCTCGCAGACGCTGGCGGTCAGTTGATTGAAGCGGTCATCCCATGAACCCCAGTCGATCATCATCGCCTGACGGGTGCGGGGCGACGTGGTCAACGGGCCGGGGGTGAGCAGGATGGGTTCGGCAGTACTCATTCTCGTGTCCTCGCAATCGATGGGATGAAGCTACGGGGCTTAAATTGCAATTTGCCGTGTTATCAATCAAATTGTTTATTGTTATGCCAGCCATCAGTGAGGGTTATTCATGAACCTGTTTCAGCTCCGCGCCTTCGATGCCGTGGCCCGGGAAGGCAGCTTTACCCGGGCAGCGGCGCGGCTGTTCATCAGCCAGCCGGCGGTCACCGGGCACATCAAGGCCCTGGAGGAGCACTACCAGATCACCCTGCTGCGCCGCACCGCCCGACGGGTGGAGCTGACGGAGGAGGGCACCAAACTGGCGGCAATCACCCGGGCGATGTTCGGCCTGGCCGAAGAGGCGCAGGTGATGCTCGAAGCCAACCGGCAATTGCTGACCGGGCGTCTGGAGGTGGCGGCGGACGGCCCGCACATGGTCATGCCGATGCTCGCCAGCCTGCGGGCGCGCTATCCGGGGATCACGGTGAACCTGCGCCTGGGCAACGCCCAGGAAACCCTGGCGGCGCTGCTGTCCGAACATGCCGACGTGGCGGTGCTGACCGAGGTCGAGCCGCGCAAGGGCCTGCATCTTCAGGCGCTGAACGAGTCGCGGATTTGCGCACTGGTGCCCGACGGGCATCCTTGGGCGCAGAAGACTAAAGGCGTGCAGCTCAAGGAACTGGATCAGGTGATCATGGTGCTGCGCGAACCGAGTTCGATTACCCGGCGCACCTTCGATGAGGCTTGCGCCCAGGCCAAGGTCAATCCACGGGTGTTGCTGGAACTGGACAGCCGCGAAGCGGTGACCGAGGCGGTGGCCGCCGAACTGGGCGTGGGGGTGGTGTCGTCGGTGGAGGTCAGCCACGATCCACGGGTGGCGGCGGTGCCGATCATTGGCGAGGGGTTGGTGAATCGGCACATGATTGGCTGTATGGAGCGGCGGCGGGATTTGCGCTTGATTCAGGCGTTTTTCGGGTTGGCGCCCGTCAGGTAGACCGAGTTGCCTGCATCGCGAGCAAGCTCGCTCCCACAGGGATTTATGCACGTTCGCCGATTTTGTGTACGACCCAATACCTGTGGGAGCGTGGCTTGCCCGCGATGGCGCCGGACCTGCCTACACAAGACTCTCGCGCACCATCTCAAGAAACGTCGCCACCACCCGCCGTGAACTCTGTTCACGCAAGCACACCAACGTCTCGGTCAACCGCCGCTTGCAATCGATAATCGGCAGCGCACACACACGGGAATCCGCACCAAACTCGGCAGCCGACACCACGCCCACGCCAATCCCCACCACCACCGCCTCCCGCGCTGCCTCGCGACCTTCAACCTGAATCGCCGGCCGAATGCGAAACCCGGCCCCCGCCATTTCCTCCTCCAGCGTCTGCCGGGTCACCGAACCGATTTCCCGCAATACCAGTGGCGTGTCGTCGAGGTCGGCGAGGGTGATGGATTCGCGGTCGGCCCACGGATGATTGCGCGACACGAACGCCACCATCGGGTCATTGCGCAGGGGCAGTGAAATCAGGCGTTCATCGCTGACATCACGGCCCAGCAATGCAAGGTCGGCCTGATAGTTGAACAGTCGAAACAGCGACTCATCGGTGTTGCCGGTTTCGATCTTCACGCTGATCCCGGGGTAGCGTTCGCAGAATCGGGCAATCTGCGGCAGCACGTGCACCGGTGCATCCACCGCCAGAATCAGGCTGCCGGTCTGCAGGGCCTGGGATTCCTGAAGCAGTTCCTGGGCTTCCGCCTCGATCACAAAAAGCCGCTGGGTAACGCTCAACAGACGCTCACCCAGATCGGTCAGGCGCACCGAGCGCTTGTTGCGGTGAAACAGCAAAACCCCGTAGCGCTCTTCGAGTTTGCGCACCTGGTCGGAAATCGCCGGTTGCGTCAGAAACAGGCGTTCGGCGGCCTTGGTAAAGCTTCCATGGACCGCCACGGCGTGGAAAGCTTTGAGCTGGGCGTGGGACACCGACATGGGAATCTCCAGTAACAAGCTGAGCTTATATTTGAAATACGATAAATCGATTTCACTTATTAATCAGTAATTGTTTTTATCCACCTCAGCCCCGCTGACTGGTCAGTCGAACAGCAGCGGGTGCCATGAGCCTGTGCGTGCAACTACAGGACTCATCTGACCGGTATCCGCCGTAGGGACAGGGCGATATCGCAGTGCTCAACAATAAAAAACACAGGCGTTTTCTTCCAATTCTGCCGGCACACTCACACCCTGAGGTCAGAACCACAATGAACAAGCACATCGGCACCATCAAGCGTTGGCGCGTGCAGATCTTCGCGATCACCTGGCTCGCCTACGCCGCGTTCTATTTCACCCGCAAAGCATTCTCGGTCGCCAAACTCGGTATTGGCGAAGACCCGACCTTCATGCTCGACAAAATGGCCATGGCCAACCTCGACGCCATCTACCTGACGGCTTACGCCGTCGGTCAGTTCACCTGGGGCATCCTCGCAGACCGTTTTGGCCCGCGAGTTGTGGTGCTCGGCGGGTTGCTGATTTCCGCCGCCGCGGCGCTGGTGATGGGCAACTTCGCAACGTTACCGATTTTCGCTACCTGCATGCTGATACAAGGCCTGGCGCAGTCCACCGGTTGGTCGGGGCTGTGCAAGAACCTCGGCAGCTTCTTTCCCTCCGAGCAACGCGGACGGGTATTGGGCCTGTGGAGTTCCTGCTACGCCTTTGGCGGCCTGGTAGCCTCGCCGTTTGCCGGTTGGTGGGCGTACACGCTCATCGGCAGCTGGCATGCGGCGTTCATTTCCAGTGCGGCGGTGGTTGGGCTGGTCGCCGTGCTGTTTTTTATTTTCCAACGCAACAAACCGGAGGACGTCGGCTTGCCGGCGGTGGAGCCGGAGCCTGAGCTGACCGCCGAACAAGCCGAGGCGCAAAGCAAAATCAGCATGTGGGAGCCTTTGAAGGAAATCCTGCGCAACCGCACGGTGCTGGTATTGGGATTGGCGTACTTCATGCTCAAGCCGGCGCGCTACGCGATTCTGCTATGGGGGCCGGTGATCGTCTTCGAACAGATGCCTTCGGTGGGCAAGGTCGGTGCGGCGATCATTCCGACTGCGTTTGAGCTGGCCGGGTTGCTCGGGCCGATCCTGATTGGCCTGGCCTCGGACAAACTGTTCGGCGCCCGGCGCATGCCGGCTTGCGTGATCAGCCTGCTGGCGCTGACGGTGTCCCTGGCGTTTTTCATGGGCGCCCTGCATACCGGCAGCGTGCTGCTGGTAGTGGCGCTGCTGTTCGTCATGGGCCTGACCCTCTACGGACCGGACTCGATGATCAGCGGCGCGGCCGCCATCGACTTCGGCACCGCCAAGGCCGGCGCCACGGCAGCCGGTTTCGTTAACGGCTGCGGTTCGGTCGGGGCGATTCTCGGCGGGCTGCTGCCAGGCTACTTCGACACCGTTACCGTGTTCATCGTCTTCGCCGGCTGCGCCATGTTCTCGGCGCTGGTATTGATCCCGCACTGGAACAGCCGCCCCGGTGGCCTGGGCACTCACTTCGCCTACGTGCCCAATCAGGCGATGACCATCAAACCCCTGCGTACCTGAATCCTGTCCCTCGTCGCCTGCTGCACCTGCGGCAGGCCGGCGTGTGGGCCACTGACCGGAGATTGACCCCATGAGACCCTTTTGGCTGGACCAGGCCTTGAAGGCTGATGCATCCGAAACCTGTCCGCCACTGGAAGGCGACGCCCGCGCCGATGTCTGTATCGTCGGCGGTGGTTACACCGGGTTGTGGACCGCGATCATGCTCAAGGAGCAGAACCCCGAACTGGATGTGCTGCTGATCGAAGCGGACATCTGCGGTGCCGGGGCCAGTGGACGCAATGGTGGTTGTGCGTTGTCGTGGTCGGCCAAGTATTTCACCCTCGAACGTTTGTTCGGCGTCGAAGAAGCCGTGCGTCTGGTCCAAGAGTCCGAGCGCAGCATCCATGCCATCGGCGCCTTCTGCGAACAGTATGGGGTGGACGCCGATTACCGCCTCGATGGCACCCTCTACACCGCGACCAATCGCGCGCAGGTCGGCTCGACCGACGCTGTGATCGCGGCGCTGGAGCGCAACGGCATCAACTCGTTCACCCAGCGGCCGGTGGCCGATGTGCAGCGCATGGCCGGTTCCAGCAAACACCTGGAAGGCTGGTTTTCCCCGGCCGCGGCCAGTGTGCAGCCGGGCAAACTGGTGCGTGGCTTGCGCCGGGTAGCCCTGCAGCTGGGGGTGAGGATTCATGAAAACACCGCGATGACCGGGCTGGAGGAGGGCCGGCCAGCGGGCATTCAAACCCCCAAGGGCATCATTCGCGCCGACCGCGTGGTGCTGGCGATGAACGCCTGGATGGCCCGGGCGTTTCCGCAGTTCGAACGCAGCGTGGCGATCGTTTCCAGCGACATGCTGATCACCGAGCCTCGGCCGGATTTACTCGACGAAATCGGTCTGACCAGCGGCGTCACGGTGCTCGATTCGCGGATTTTCGTGCACTACTACCACAACACGCCGGACGGCCGGATCATGCTCGGCAAGGGCGGCAACACCTTCGCCTATGGCGGGCGCATGCTGCCGGTGTTCGATCAGCCATCGCCTTATGCCGGCCTGTTGCAGAGCAGTCTCGCGGATTTCTTCCCGGCGTTTGCCGACGTCAAGGTCGAGGCGACCTGGAACGGTCCATCGGATCGATCGGTGACCGGGCTGCCGTTCTTCGGGCAGATGAGCGCCAGTGGCAATGTGTTTTACGGTTTCGGCTATTCCGGCAGCGGCGTCGGCCCCTGCCACATGGGCGGGCAGATTCTGGCGTCGATGGTTCAAGGCCTGGACAACCCCTGGACCCGTTCGCCGCTGGTCAATGGCCCACTGGGCTTTTTCCCGCCGGAGCCGATTCGCTATATCGGCTCGCTGATGGTGCGCAACGCCATCCGCCGCAAGGAGCGCGCGGAAGATCACGGGCATCGGCCACGGCATCTGGACGTGCGTCTGGCGAAGTTCGCTGCTGCAGCCGGCAAGGCTGACAAGGGTTGAGCGTCAGGGTGCAGGGTCCGAGCGGGTGAGCAGCCAGTCGAACAGCAGGCGGGTATCGCCACGGGGCTCATGCGGGTGAGGGCGGTGAGGTTGTGGCCGAGGGCCCATGGTCGTACAAAGCACCGGGCGATCCGGGTCACTGTCGAGGAAAATCACCAGTACCTCGCTGCCAGCCACGGGCAAGCGGGCCGGATCGATCCAGTCCTCGGCGGTGGTCAGCGCCAGCGGAAGCCACAGGCCGTTGGACTCTTCTGCGACTGGTTGTGTGGCGGGCCAGAGGTTCACCTGAACCCGGCCATCCTCGTCCACTGCCGCCGGTTGCCCGACCGGGCCGCACACGCGACCGGGCTGATACCCAGGGATATTCGGCCTGGGTTGTTTGAGCGCTGGCCTGAATACCGTCGACCAGGGGATGGCGCTGAATTGATTGCGGTAACCCGAGGCCGTGCCCGGTGTGTCGTCGAGCAGAATGGATGACTGACACCCCTGATGGCGGATTTCGGTAACCAGCCACTGATCATTGAAATTCGCCAGCGGGTGCTCGGCCACTTGCAGGATCCGGCCACTGCGTAATGCCCCCTGGCTACTTTGACCGTGGATCTGCTGGTGACGGCAGCGCAGGCGTTCCAGTTGTCGACGGCTGAGCTGGTCGCGATGTTGTTGCTCGCCAGCGGGACAGTGCCTCGCCGTGGCGAACGAGTGATTGGCAGCGCCCTCGCTGATGTCCGCTGCACCCGGATTCCTGGCACCTGGACGCACAGGGGAGAGCGTGGCGTCATGGCGCTGGAACAGTTCGCTGATCACCGGTTCCTGGTGTTCGCCGGGGGCGCCGCCGCTCATCGACATGAGCAGTGGCTCTTGGGGAAAGCTCAAGCTGTCGTCGGCCAGCACCAGCACATGGCCGTCGCGTTGATGCTCGAAGTGATAGTGGATGCCTTCTTCCTCGCACAGCCGTTGCAGCAACGCCAGGTCGGATTCTTCATACTGAATGCAAAAAGGTCGCAGGGGATAGTGCCTGGTTGCCAGTTCAAAGCGATAACTGCTGGCGGGCAACCCATGTTCCTCCAGCAATTGGCGCAGGATCATGGGCACGCTGGCGTGCTGGAAAATACGTCGGCATCGTTGCTGTTCCAGCACCTGGACACGAGGCACCAGCACCAGCTTGTAAGCGACCCGGTGCCCGCTTCGATGTTCACAACTGGCGCTGTCCAGTACGCCATGAATGCCTTGATCGTGGCCGAATTCGAGGAACGCCGGTTGGTGCAGCAATCGCTCAAGGTTCAGGGCTGGTGCCAGCCCGATCACCTCGATGTCGAATCGATAGGGCTGGTTGAGAGCTTCATGACCACTGAACCGGACCACCTGGAAGTTCAGGTCGTCTTCGAGAAGCGTCAGGGTGGTGGGACTTTCCTTGTCGTTGTGCATCGAACGCGCTACCGCTGTGGAGTAGGGTGCAAAGCGTACGAAACCCCGGCGCATTGCGGGCACGGTAAAGCGACATTTCCGAATTGCCCTACAACCGCTGGTGAAGATGTCGATGCAAGTCGGGATTTTTTGGTCGATTGCCAACTTTAGGCCGTATAAACTTGTGCAAAGCGTCGGCCAATAGATGTCTCGGCGCCACAGATGCCACAGATAAGAGAGTGAGAAATGGGCGCACAGTGGAAGGTTAAACACAAAGAAGCGGCAGCCAATGCCAAGGGCAAGATCTTCGGCAAACTGGTGAAAGAAATCACCATTGCTGCGCGCAACGGCGCTGATACAGCTACCAACGCGCACTTGCGCCTGGTGGTTGAACAGGCCAAGAAAGCTTCGATGCCCAAGGAAACACTGGATCGTGCCATCAAGAAGGGCGCGGGCCTGCTGGGCGAAACCGTGCAATACCATCGCGTGACCTATGAAGGGTTCGCCCCGCATCAGGTGCCGTTGATCGTTGAGTGCGTGACCGACAACATCAATCGCACCGTCGCCGAGATCCGCGTGGCGTTCCGCAAGGGTCAGCTGGGGGCTTCCGGTTCGGTGGCCTGGGACTTCAACCACGTCGGCATGATCGAAGCGTCGCCGGACACCCCGGACGCCGATCCGGAAATGGCCGCCATCGAAGCCGGTGCACAGGATTTCGAGCCGGGTGAAGAGGGGGCAACCCTGTTCCTGACCGAACCGACCGACCTCGACGCGGTGCAGAAAGCCCTGCCGGAACAAGGCTTCACCGTGCTGTCGGCCAAACTGGGCTACCAGCCGAAAAACCCGGTCAGCGGCCTGAGCGATGAGCAGATGGCGGAAGTCGAAGCGTTCCTCGAAGGCCTCGATAACCACGACGACGTGCAGGACATGTTTGTCGGGTTGGCGGGTTAAGTCTTTGTGTCAATGACGGCTCTGTTGTCTGGCAGGCCGTCATCGCGAGCAGGCTCGCTCCCACAGTTGACCGAGTTGCATGGTCTGGCGCGATCTAATGTGGGAGCGAGCTTGCTCGCGATTGACCGCGCAGCGGTCACAGACTTTCCAATTGCCGCACGATTTCGCTGAACCCCGGCCGTACCAGCACTTGCGGCTGGCAACAACGCTGTTGCAGATCTTCCAGTACCCCACGCTGTTCGTCGCTCAACCCCGAATTAACCCGCTCCAGCAGTTCGCCCAGCAACACCCCGAACGCCCGCACCTCGATCCGCTGCAAGGCGCGGCTTTCCAGGCTGTCGGAAATCCCGTGGAACGACGCCGCGCCAAAATCCCCCAGCAAGCAATCGCCCTGTTCATTCCACAGAATATTGTGCCCGTAGAGATCGCCATGGGTGATGCCGTGGTTGTGCAAGTGTTCGGCCACCGAGGCAATGCCCGAGGCAATGCGCAGCGCCACCGCCGCACTGAAACGCAAGCCTTCGGCATAAATGTCGCGGCTGCACGACGCCAGGCTCGGCAGGCTGGCGAGGTTGCGAAAACTCGGCGGGACCAACCGCATGACCAGCCCGGCGGTTTGTTGCGGGTGATCGACAATCCGCCCTTCGACGCGAATCAGATTCGGGTGCAGGCCTGCGGTGATGCAGGCGTTCATCTCGTGCAGCGGCGAGCCATCGCTGGTCATTTCACCCTTGTAGAGCTTCACCGCAACTGGCATGGCCGGTTGGTCGGTCGGTTGCCAGACAGCTTGATGAATCACTCCGGACGCCCCTTCGCCGATTTTTTTCTCCAGGTGCAATGCCGACCAGTCAATGCGCAGTGTGGCATCGAGGGCGGCGGCATCGGCTTCGGTTTCCAGCGGATTACCGGCGTAGGCCAGCCAGGTCAGGCTTGGCAGCGTCAGCAGCCATTGCGGCAAGTTAGTGAACTGGTTGGCGGCGATGCGGATCAGCTCCAGCCGATGACAATTGTGCATCGACTCCGGCAACGCGTGCAGGCGGTTACCGGCAAGCATCAGCTTTTGCAGGTATGGCCGCTCTCCCAACGCGCTCGGCAGCGTCTCGATGCAATTGTCGGTCAGGATCAGCCAGCGCAGCAGCGGTGGCAGTGCCGCTGCGGGCACGTGGGCGATACGGTTGGCCTTGAAGCCGATCATCGTCAGTGCAGCGCATTGGCCAACACAGGCCGGCAACTCGGTGAAACGGTTATCGGAGCAGAACAGCACGCGCAAACGGGTCAGGCGATGCAAGTCCTCTGGTAGCGCGCTCAGAGCATTGCCGCTGAGGTTGAGCACTTCCAGCGAATCCGCCAGATCGAAGATCTCCCGGGGAAACTCGGTCAGGCCTTCGGCCAGATCCAGCCGCGTGATGCCCGACAACTCGCCGGCGCGCAATTGAGCAAGGGTATGCATGAACAGATTCGCCATTAACCTAGAGGAGGGCGCGGGGCCCCGGAAATGGGCGACATGATAGCGGGAAAGATGTGGCGACTGTCAGGCCGCCTTCGCGAGCAAGCCCGCTCCCACATTTGATCGGTGTAGATCACAAATTCTGTATCCGACACAAATCCATTGTGGGAGCGGGCTTGCTCGCGAAGAAGTCAGTCAATGCAACAAAAAGCTATCGATCAGACCGGTTCGCTGACTTCGACCAGTTGTCCCAGTCGGCTGCGTGTGCGCGCCAGATCAATGGCATCACCACCCAGGCTTTCGCGCAATGAGTGCTGCCCGAGCAACGTCAGGTGCTTGTCCTGGTCGTACAGCACGTCGATAAGATTGATAAAACGCTGCTGGGCGGCAATCGTGCAATCGCCCAGCAGTGGCAGTTCATCGATGATCCAGCGGTCGAACTGGCGGCACAGCTCCAGATAATCCATCACCGCCGTGGGATGATCGCACAAATCGGTGAAGGTAAAACCGACGCCGCGCCCTTCGCAGAAACGTGCTCGCAAATGCCGGGTACCTACCGGCAACGAAACAGGCGGGGCATTGTGCCTGGGCAGGTTCAGCGATTGTCGTTGCGCCACGCTCGCCGGCCAGACGTAGTGACCTTGAGTGAACAACTGATGCGCGTGGGTTCGGGCCTGGCTGCGGTAGTCGTGGGGCCCGCCGACCTCCATCACCTGCATGCGCGCATTGATCAAGTCGATCACCGGTTTGAAGCGGGCGTGGTACAGCGGATTGGGCAACAGGCCTTCGGGCGGATAATTGGAGGTGACCAGCAACAGGATGCCGCGCTGGAACAGTGCCTTGAACAACCGGGTGATGAGCATCGCATCGCCGATGTCGTGCACATGGAACTCATCGAAACACAGCACCCGGCAATCGCTGAGCAGTTCATCGAGGGTGATCGCCAGGGCGTCGGCCTGATCGCGGTGCTCGAACATGCCCTGGTGCAGTTGGGCGAAAAACTGATGGAAGTGCAGGCGTTGTTTTTGCGCGAGGGGAATGGCCCGGAAAAACCCGTCGAGCAGCCAGCTTTTGCCGCGCCCCACGGCACCATGCAGGTAAAGGCCGGGAAGGGGTTTGGCCGCAGTGCCCATCAGCATGCAGGCATGCCGGGCCATGCAGTCGATCACCCGCTGTTGGCTGTGACTGAGGGTGTAGCCCTGTGCATGGGCCTGATGGCGAAAGTAGTCGTGGATGACCTGGCCTGTCGCGGCGCTACCGGGCGCCGGTGCCTTGCCGAGAAGGCGGCGCAACGTTTGCCAGCGCGATTTGATTCGCGAACGGCTGGGCGGTCGAACGGCCACTGGGATATCACCTCTGGTGTACGGGCAGGCTCTTTGTGCTGCGGCGCCATAGTGTAACCAGAGCAGGGAATCTGCTTCCAGCAGTGTCGGAATATTCCGGGCCACCGTCACTGGGCTCTAAAGGAACACCGCAAACTCCCACAAAAAAAAGCAGCTGGATGGCGATCAGAATTGAGTGGTCTGTTTGAGCATCCGCGCCGCCGGTGTATCCGCCGGGCTGACCATCGCATAGTTGTAGCCACTTCCCGACCAGTACTCGGCCTGCAACTCGCCATCACTGCGACTGCCCCTGGGCAGCAGGAAGTTTTTCGGCCCTGGCGGGCGCACGTAGAAACTGATTTTCTGCCCGCTCTGGTTCTCGTAGACCACCATCGCCGCCGGGCCTTGCTCGGTGCTCAGCAGGCGCCCGCTGACCGGTTTGAAACCGGCATCCGAAAGGTCGGGCAGGCGGTTGGCCTGTGTGAAGTAGCGGTCGAGCCAGCCTTGCATGTCACCGTCGTCGCCGACTTTGAAATCCGCCGGCAGGAGGCCTTGCTGGGCAATCAGGCGATAAGCCTGCAGCGCATCGGTCATTGGAAGCTGGGGACTCGCCAGTGTCATCTCCCGCGCTTGCCAGCCGCTGACACCGCCGACGCTGACGGCGATGAACAACACCGCGGCACTGGCCAGGTGTCTACGGGATTGGCGTTTAAGGCGCTGGCGTATAACCGCCGGATCCAGGTCCGGGTTCGAGGGTTGTTGCAAGGCACCACTCAGCGCTGCGCGCAGTGTCTGGGCATCCTGCTGCCAGGCGCATACTTGCGCGGCCATCTGCGGGTTACCGGCCAGAAAAGTCTCCACCTGGCGTCGGTCGGCGTCGCTCAGTTGGTGGTCGACGTAGGCGTGCAGGTCACGCTCGCTGGGGGGCATGCTGATCATTTGAGTCTCCGCAGGGAAGGGCGGTTGATTTCGCCATCGCTGAGTTGGCGCAGGGCCTGGCGAGCCCGGGACAGGCGGGACATCACGGTGCCGGTGGGTACGTCGAGAATCTCGGCGACCTCTTTGTAACTCAAACCTTCCACCGACACCCAGAGCAGCAGCGCGCGCTGCTCGGTGGGCAGCCGGTCGAAGGCGTTGAGGGTCGATTGGGCAATCACGGTGCGCTCCACCGAGGGCTGGGCATCGTCACGCCCGGTGAAGAATTCGAGCATGCGCGCATAGCGCCGGGAGCGACGGTGGGCATCGAGAAACTGCCGATAGAGAATCGAGAACAGCCAGGCGCGCAAGTCGCCCTCGGCGCGTTTGCCAGCCCAACTCGAGAGTGCCCGCTCCAGGCTCGCCTGCACCAGGTCGTCAGCGCTGCTGGTGTTGCGCGTCAACGACACGGCGAACCGTCGCAATCCTGGAATGATTTCCCTCAGTTGTTCGTCGATATCGTTCATGAAGTTCTGACTAGTCACTACGCTTGGGACTAGGAAGACGTCCGGTACCGGAGGTTATTCCACGTCAGAAAAAATAAACACCGCGCGTGGGAATAAACCTGCATGCGGTTCGTCTGCTTGATTCTTCTCACTTGTGGCCGATGGCCCTGGAGTCTTTCATGGTAGATCGATCATCACCGCCAACCCGGCCACCCTTGAGTGCGGCAAGCCTGACGTTGCGTCTGGCTGGCATTGCTGTGGTCGTTGCCGCCTTGGCTGGGGCGTTTGCCTACGTCAACGGCACCTTTGACCCACAGCGCCTGACTCCGAAGAAACTGATCAACGTGCTGGAAACCAACAACGGCGTGCATCCGGGTTTCCGTCGCAACCATTCCAAAGGCGTGTGCGTGATCGGGCATTTCGAGAGCAGCGGTGAGGCGCGCAGCTATTCCACCGCCCAGGTGTTCAACGAAGCTCGGACGCCGGTGGTCGGACGTTTCGCCTTGCCGGCCGGCAATCCTTATGCTCCGGACAGTGCCGTGCCGATCCGCAGCATGGCCTTGCGCTTCACCCAGGCCAACGGCCAGCAGTGGCGCACGGGGATGAACAGCATGCCGGTGTTCCCGGTGGGCACGCCCGAGGCGTTCTATCAATTGCAGCAGGCGCAGTCGCCGGACCCGGCTACGGGCAAGCCGAACCCGACCGCGGTTCCGGCGTTTTTCGGTGCGCATCCGGAAGCTGCACCCTTTCTGGCCTGGATCAAGACCGCCAAACCGTCAGCCAGTTACGTCACCGAGACCTATAACAGCGTCAACGCGTTTTATCTGGTGAACGCTGCCGGACAACGCCAGGCTGTGCGCTGGAGCATGGTGCCGGTAGCGCAGGATGCGTCGGGTGCCATGGCGCCCGAGGGCAGCGACTTTCTGGAGAAAGACCTGGTTCAGCGTATAGCCGCAGGACCGTTGCGTTGGCAGTTGAATATCATCCTGGCCAATCCCGGCGATCCCGTGAACGACGCCAGCAAAGCCTGGCCTGAAGGGCGCAAAGTGTTGAACGCAGGCACGCTGGTGCTGGAAAAAACCCAGCCGCAACTCAATGGCGAATGCCGTGACATCAATTACGACCCGCTGGTTTTACCCGCCGGCATCGAAGGGTCCGACGACCCGTTGCTCGCCGCTCGTTCAGCCGGTTACGCCAATTCCTACCTGCGTCGCACCAGCGAAGTCAGCCAGTTGCCCGCCGCCAAACAGGAGGCCCAGCAATGAGCACTCAACCCAACCACTTCGCTCCATTGGCGCGACTGCTGCACTGGCTGATGGCACTGATGATCATCGCCATGTTGTTTATCGGTGCCGGCATGGTCGCCTCGGTGTCCGAACGGCATGAATGGCTGATCAATCTGCACAAACCTTTGGGTGTCGCGATTTTGCTGCTGGTGATCGTGCGGCTGGTGGTGCGGTTCTCCACCACGCAACCACCGCTGCCGGCGGATTTGCCGGGTTGGCAAGCGATGGCGGCCAAGGCCTCGCATGTATTGCTGTATGCCTTGATGCTGGTCTTGCCGCTGCTGGGCTGGACGATGATTTCGGCGTCGGGCGAACCGGTGATGCTCAGCAGTTCGTTGCAGTTGCCATCGATCGTGCCGGCGGACGCGCAGCTGTTTGCGTTTTTGCGCAAGGCTCATGGGTATTTGGCGTATCTGCTGTTTCTGACCGTGTTGCTGCATTTGGCGGCCGCGTTGTTTCACGGCTGGGTGCGGCGGGATGATGTGCTGGACAGCATGTTGCGGGGCAAGGATCGCGGCTAGTTGCAATGGAGAAAAAGATCGCAGCCTGCGGCAGGCGGCGATCTTTTGATCTTGAAGGGAGATCAGCGCAGGGTATCGACCATATCCGCAATGGTGGTGAGCACATCCTTGCCCAGCTGCTTCGAGCGCTTGCCCGACCAGCCCGTCAACGGGTTCGGATGATCATCGTGATCCTTGAACGGCATTTCCAGGGTCAGCGAAAGGCAGTCGTACTTCTGGCCCACGCTGTTGCAGGCCAGCGTCATGTTGGCTTGACCCGGCTCGTCGCGGGTGTAGCCGTGTTTGGTCTGGAAATCCTTTGTGGTGTGTTTCAGGTGGTTGCGGAAGTGTTCTTCGAGTTTTTCGATCCGCGGTGTGTAACCCGGATTGCCTTCGCAAGCAGCTGTGAACACGTGAGGGATTTCCTCGTCACCATGGACGTCGAGGAACATATCGACACCGTATTTTTCCATCTGCTGCTGAACGAACAGGACTTCCGGGCTGATTTCCTGGCTGGCGTTCTGCCAGGCGCGGTTCAGGTCCTGGCCCATGGCATTGGTGCGCAGGTGTCCGTGGAAGGCGCCGTCCGGGTTCATGTTCGGCACCAGGTACAGATCAGCGCCGGCCAGCAGTTTGTTCAGCACTGGGTCGTCGTTTCTTTCCAGGCGTTCGATCACGCCTTCCATGAACCACTCGGCCATGTGCTCGCCCGGATGTTGCTGGGCGATGATCCACACTTTGCGCTGGCCTTCGGCGCCGGTGCCTTTGCGCAATAGCTGGATGTCGCGACCTTCGACACTCTTGCCGGTGGCCAGCAGTTCGGTGCCGGCCTTGGTCAGCGCCTGCTCGATCAGCCAGTCGTGGCGGCCACGGCTGTAGGGTTCGAAGTAGGCGAACCAGGCATGGGTCTGCTCGGCTTCGAGGCTGAAGCGCAGGCAGTCGCCTTCGAAAATGGTCGGTACGCGGAACCAGTTGACGTGATCGTAGGACGCCACCGCCTGATAGCCGGCCCAGGCCTTGTTGTAGGAGGATTGGCTGGCATTGTTCAGGCGAAACCAGTGCTCCTGGCCGACATGCAGGCCGCTGGCCTTGAAGTGGAACCATTGGAAATGGTTGCTTTTTGTATCGGGGCGGATCGCCAGCAGGGGCTTGAGCGGGTCGCTGACATCGATTACCTGGATATTGCCGCTGTCGAAGTTGGCACTGATGTCGAAAGAAGATTTAGCCACGGCCATAATCGGGTCCTGAATATGATTTTTATGGTGGCTACTTTACACGCAAGAGTGGGGTGAAACCGAGGGGAATTGCGGGGTGCGAGGGTGGGGGCGTCCTCCTTGACGCCGCCGCAGCTTAGAGGCTATGCGATTGATTCTCAAGTGCTATCTGTCGCTGGTTTGAACCAATGATGCCGGGCTTCTCTTGCCAACTGGAATTCTTTTGATATCATTCGCGCCATCGAATTTGCGGCACCGAAAGACTTCATTAGCCTGAAGCCAAAGCCAGAAAAACTGGCAAAAAAAAGACCCGGCAAAAAGCCGGGTCAAAAACCGTGATTAGCCTGATGAGGAGATAGTCCAGGAGACCGACCTAAGGTCACCTGGTCCATCGACTGATCTCGCGATCAGTTGATGCAATAATAATCATTCTCGTTTGCAAGTCAAACGTTTTTACCTGCGCGACAGGAAAATTCTTTCCTGCCCTCTCGATTTGTCTTCTCACCTCAACCGTTTTCATACTTCTCCAGCGATCGATCGACCATCGCCTTGGCCATGTCGATCATGTGCACCGTCGAAAATGCCAGGTCGCGGCTTGCGCCTTGCAGGTGATTGGCGGACTCGTACGCGGTGGCGGCAGCACAGCGCAACAGGTCCAGGGCATGGACCAGCGCCTCTTCGCCGTTGATATTGCGGTTTACATCAAAAAGACGCGGCTCGGCCACTCCTTCCGAAACAGCTGGTTTCAAGTAATAGTCCAGCGCGCGTTGTGCCGCCGCCGAGTCCAAGGGCGAGGTAAAGGTGGTGTCGATGTGCATGTCCGGCAGGTCATTGGTGGGTTGGTTCATGGCGATGGCAAGCTCCGTGTTAGATTCAGATCCGTGAACCGATCCTAATACGAACTGTATTTGTGACGACAATTTAAATACTACATTTTGTGTTTTGATGGCTGGAGTCGCCCACGTATCGTGCCGCACATGGATAAATGGATTGAATTGGTCAAGGCCAAGATGAGTGAACTCAAAATCACTCAAGAGATACTCGCCGAGCGCCTCGGGATGTCCCAGGGCGGCATTGGCCACTGGCTCAACAAACGTCGTGAACCCGGCATCGAAGACATGAACCGTGTGCTGCGGGCGCTGGGCCTTGAGTTTCTCGAAGTGGCGCTGGTGATCCGGGAGCCGCAGGCGTCAACGGACGACGAAATCCCCCTGACACAGAAGTACAACCCGTACTTTCGCTACCCGGTCAGTGACTGGCGCGAACCTGCCGAAGTGCGTGACGGCGAGGTTCCGGTGTACGGAAAAGGACACTTTGAACTGTCCGATTACCACGCCCGGGGGCCGGCATTCTGGTTGAGAGTGGCAGGCGATGCGATGACCGCACCCAATGGCATCAGCATCCCGGAAGGCATGCTGATCCTGGTGGACCCTGCGGTGGACGTCGAGCCTGGCAAACTGGTCATTGCCCAGTGGCCGGGCAGCAACGAAGCCACGTTCCGCAAGCTCATCGAAGAGGGCGGGCAGCGTTATCTGGTCCCGCTCAATCCGACGTATCCGAAAGCCTTGTACACCGAAGAGTGTCGAATCATCGGTGTAGTGGTTCAGGCAACAGCCAGGTTCTGATCAGATCGGTCCTCGCGATGCGTAGGACCGATCTTCATTTCACGCTTCTTCCAGTTCGACCAGCGCACTGCCTTCGCTGACCATTTCGCCTTCCTGGCAATACAGCGCCTTGATCACCCCGGCGTGGGGCGCGCGGATGCTGTGTTCCATCTTCATCGCTTCCAGTACCACCAATTGCGCCCCGGCCTCGACCGATTGCCCGGCCTCTACCAGTACCCGGACGATGCTGCCGTTCATGGGGGCGGTCAGCCCGCCCTGATGGCTGTGGCTGGCCTCGACGGCGCTGATCGGGTCGTAAGACTCGATGCGGCGCAACTCGCCATCCCACTGCAAATACACATAGTCGCCACGGCGTATTGCGCGGTGCTGACGGCGCACGCCTTCGTGCTCGGTCAGCAGTTGCTCGCCCTTGAGCCGAGCGCTGTGGGCATTGATGTCGCCCAGCGTCAGTGCACGGTCCTGACCTTCACAACTCAGGTGAAGAGTGATTTCTCTCGGCAAGCCGGCACGCAGCCCGTTAGGTGCAGCCCACGGCGAACTCAGGTCATCGGCGCGGGTTGCATGGGGCTGGCTCTGGGCGAACGCCTGGGCGGCGGCTTGCCAGAAATCATCGCTGAGTTCCGCTGGGGTCGGCAGCAACTGTTCCTGATAACGGGGAATGAAGCCGGTATTCAGTTCGGCAGCGGCAAATGCCGGGTGGCCAATGATGCGCCGCAGGAAATTGATGTTGGTCTTCAGCCCGCCGATGGCGAATTCGTCGAGCATGCTCAGCAGGCGCAAGCGCGCCTGTTCACGGTCTTCACCCCAGGCAATCAACTTGCCGAGCATCGGGTCGTAGAAAGGCGAAATTTCATCGCCTTCTTCAACGCCGCTGTCCACTCGACGGCCCGGCCCTTGGGCGGATTCGCGATACAGCTCCAGGCGACCGGTCGCCGGCAGGAAATCATTGCCCGGGTCTTCGGCATACAGCCGCACTTCGATCGCGTGCCCCACCAGCGGCACCTGGTCTTGAGTCATCGGCAACGCTTCGCCGCGTGCCACGCGAATCTGCCAAGCCACCAAGTCGAGGCCCGTGATGGCTTCGGTGACCGGGTGTTCGACCTGCAGGCGGGTGTTCATTTCCATGAAGAAGAACTCGCCGCGCGCATCCAGCAAAAACTCCACGGTGCCGGCACCGACGTAACCGATGGCCTGCGCCGAGCGTACGGCGGCTTCACCCATGGCGCGCCGCAGCTCCGGACTCAGGCCCGGCGCCGGTGCTTCTTCGACGACTTTCTGATGACGACGTTGAATCGAGCAGTCGCGTTCGTTGAGGTACAGGCAGTTGCCGTGCTGGTCGGCGAAGACCTGGATTTCCACGTGACGTGGCTTGAGCAGGTATTTTTCCACCAGCATCCGCGAATCGCCGAACGACGATTGCGCCTCACGCTGGGCCGAGGCCAGGGCTTCGGCCAATTGGCTGACGTCCTCGACCACTTTCATGCCTTTGCCGCCACCCCCGGCCGTGGCCTTGAGCAACACCGGATAGCCGATGCGTTCGCAGGCGGCGCGGAAGGTTTCCAGGTCCTGGGCTTCGCCGTGATAACCGGGCACCAGTGGCACGCCAGCGGTTTCCATCAGGGCTTTGGCGGCGGACTTGCTGCCCATGGCATCGATGGCCGAGGCGGGCGGGCCAAGGAAAATCAGGCCGGCCGCTTCGATGGCGCGGGCGAACCCGGCGTTCTCCGACAGAAAGCCATAGCCGGGGTGAATCGCCTGGGCGCCGCTGGCCTTGGCGGCAGCGATCAGTTTGTCGATCTGCAGATAGCTGTCGACGGCCTTGCTGCCGCCGAGGTCAACCCGAATGTCAGCTTCGCGGCTGTGCCGGGCGTCACGGTCGGTGGCGCTGTGCACGGCCACGGTGGTCAGGCCCAGGGCCTTGGCGGTACGCATTACCCGGCAAGCGATTTCGCCACGGTTGGCCACCAGCAGGGTGGTGAGGACAGGTGCGCTCATCAACGGGGCTCCTTGGTGGTTTCGGCTTGCCAGCTCGGCGGACGTTTTTGCAGGAAGGCGCGCAGGCCTTCCTGGCCTTCGGGGCTGACGCGGATGCGGGCGATGGCGTTTTCGGTGTAGCGGCGCAATGCCGGGGTCAGTGAACCGTCGCCGACTTCGCGCAACAGGTCCTTGCTGGCGCGCATCGCGGCCGGACTGTTGAGCAGCAGATTGTCGATCCATTGACCGACTTTCTGTTCCAGCTCGGCACCTGCATAGCTCTCCGACAACAATCCGATTTCCCGTGCCCGTTGCCCGCCGAAGCGCTCAGCGGTCAAGGCGTAGCGACGTGTAGCGCGCTCGCCAATGGCTTGCACCACGAACGGGCTGATTACCGCGGGTGCCAGGCCGATGCGCACTTCCGACAGGCAGAATTGCGCGTCATCGGCACCGATGGCCATGTCGCAGCAACTGATCAAGCCCAACGCGCCGCCAAAGGCTGCGCCTTGCACGACGGCCAGGGTCGGAATCTTCAGTTTGGCCAGGTTGTACATCAATTCCGCCAGTTCCCGGGCGTCATCGAGGTTGGTGGCGTAATCGAGCTCGGCCGATTGCTGCATCCAGGCCAGGTCGGCGCCGGCGCTGAAATGTTTACCACGACCGCGCACGATCAGAAACCGCAGGCTGGCATCGCTGGCGACTTTGTCGAGGGCGAGTATCAGTTCGCGGATCATTTCGGCATTGAAGGCGTTGTTCTTTTCTTCACGGCTGAGCCACAGCGTGGCAAATCCACGGGGGTCGGTCAGCAGTTCGAGGGTGTTGAAGTCGCTCATATTGTCCGTCTCCACAACTCTGTTCTGTAGGAGCGAGCCTGCTCGCGATGGTCTTGAGGACGCCGCTGGGTGTCAGGCTTTCAGCGTTATCGTTGACGACCATCGCGAGCGAGCTCGCTCCTACAAAAAATCACATCCGGAACACGCCGAAGCGGCTCGGTTCGATTGGCGCGTTCAACGACGCGGACAAGGCCAGGGCCAGTACGTCGCGGGTCTGGGCCGGGTCGATGACACCGTCGTCCCACAGACGCGCGCTGGAATAGTAGGGGTGACCCTGTTCTTCGTACTGGTCGAGGATCGGTTGCTTGATCTCGGCTTCCTGTTCGGCGCTGAAACCATGGCCACTGCGCTCGGCCTGTTCGCGCTTGACCTGCACCAGCACGCCGGCCGCCTGTTCGGCGCCCATCACGCCGATGCGCGCATTCGGCCACATCCACAAGAAGCGCGGATCGTAGGCGCGACCGCACATGCCGTAGTTACCAGCACCGAAACTGCCGCCGATGATCACGGTGAACTTCGGCACCTTGGCGCAGGCCACGGCGGTCACCAGTTTCGCGCCGTGCTTGGCGATGCCGCCAGCTTCGTACTTCTGCCCGACCATGAAACCGGTGATGTTCTGCAGGAACAGCAGCGGGATGCCGCGCTGGCACGCCAGTTCGATGAAGTGCGCGCCTTTCTGCGCCGCTTCAGCGAAGAGGATGCCGTTGTTGGCGAGGATCGCGATCGGGTAACCGTGCAGGTAAGCAAAACCGCAGACCAGCGTCGTCCCGAACAGCGCCTTGAACTCGTCGAACACCGATCCGTCCACCAGCCGCGCAATCACTTCGCGCACATCAAACGGTTGCTTGGCGTCGGCCGGGACCACGCCGTACAACTCGTCGCTGCTGTAGAGCGGGGCGATCGGCGTGCGTTGCTGAACCTCGCCTTGCTTGCGCCAGTTGAGGTTGGCGATGCTGCGGCGTGCCAGTGCCAGGGCGTGTTCATCGCTCTCGGCATAATGGTCGGCCACACCGGAAATCTTGCAGTGCACATCGGCCCCGCCGAGGTCCTCGGCACTGACCACTTCACCCGTCGCGGCTTTCACCAGCGGCGGGCCGGCGAGGAAGATGGTCGCTTGTTCGCGGACCATGATCGCTTCATCGGCCATCGCCGGTACATAGGCGCCGCCAGCGGTGCAGGAACCCATGACCACGGCAATCTGCGGGATGCCCAGGGCGCTCATGTTGGCCTGGTTGAAGAAAATTCGTCCGAAGTGCTCGCGGTCCGGGAACACTTCATCCTGACGCGGCAGGTTGGCGCCGCCGGAGTCCACCAGATAGATGCACGGCAGACGGTTCTGCTGGGCGATGGTCTGGGCGCGCAGGTGCTTTTTCACCGTCAGCGGGTAATACGAACCACCTTTGACCGTGGCGTCGTTGGCGACAATCATGCACTCGACGCCTTCCACACGGCCGATCCCGGCAATTACGCCAGCAGCGGGGACGTCTTCGCCATACACCTCGTACGCCGCCAGTTGGCTGATCTCCAGAAACGGCGAACCCGGATCCAGCAAGCGGTTGATGCGCTCGCGAGGCAGCAATTTGCCCCGCGAGGTATGGCGTTCCTGAGCCTTCGGGCCGCCACCTTGCGCCACTTGGGCGAGCAGGGTGTGCAACGCGTCGACCTGCTTGAGCATCGCTGCGCTGTTGGCGGCGAACTCCGCTGAACGGGGGTTGAGCTGGGTATGCAGGGTAGCCATGTGCAGCTCCGTTTAGCGGGTTTCGTTGAACAGTTCGCGACCGATCAGCATGCGACGGATCTCACTGGTGCCTGCGCCGATTTCGTACAGCTTGGCGTCACGCAACAGACGGCCGGCCGGGAATTCATTGATGTAGCCGTTGCCACCGAGAATCTGGATCGCGTCGAGGGCCATTTGCGTAGCGCGTTCGGCGCTGTAGAGGATCACGCCGGCGGCGTCCTTGCGTGTGGTCTCGCCGCGCTCGCAAGCCTGGGCCACGGCATACAGGTAGGCGCGGCTGGCGTTGAGTTGGGTGTACATGTCGGCGACCTTGCCCTGGATCAGCTGGAATTCGCCGATGCTTTGGCCGAACTGCTTGCGGTCGTGGATGTACGGCACGATCAGGTCCATGCACGCCTGCATGATCCCGGTCGGGCCGCCGGAGAGCACGACACGCTCGTAGTCGAGGCCGCTCATCAGCACTTTCACGCCGCCATTGAGCACGCCGAGGATATTTTCTTCCGGCACCTCGACGTCATCGAAAAACAGCTCGCAGGTGTTCGAACCGCGCATGCCGAGCTTGTCGAACTTGTTGCTGCGGCTGAAGCCTTTCCAGTCGCGCTCGACGATGAAGGCGGTGATGCCGTGAGGGCCTTTTTCCAGGTCGGTCTTGGCGTAGATCACGTAGGTGTTGGCGTCCGGACCGTTGGTGATCCAGGTCTTGCTGCCGTTGAGCACGTACTTGTCGCCGCGTTTATCGGCACGCAGTTTCATCGACACCACGTCGGAACCGGCATTCGGTTCGCTCATGGCCAAAGCGCCGATGTGCTCGCCGCTGATCAGCTTCGGCAGGTATTTGGATTTCTGCTCGTGGTTGCCGTTACGGTTGATCTGGTTGACGCACAGGTTGGAGTGCGCGCCGTAGGACAACGCCACCGAAGCCGAGCCACGGCTGATTTCTTCCATGGCCACCACGTGGGCCAGGTAACCCAGGCCGGCGCCGCCGTACTCTTCCGGCACGGTAATGCCCAGCAGGCCCATGTCGCCGAACTTGCGCCACAGGTCGGCGGGGAACAGGTTGTCGATGTCGATCTGAGCGGCGCGCGGGGCGATCTCCTTGGCGACGAAGGACTGAACCTGATCGCGCAGCATGTCGATGGTTTCACCGAGGGCAAAGTTCAGGGATGGATAGCTCATGGGTCACCTTTTGGCTTTTTTGTAGGGTGGGGAGGCCGTGATTGGGTTCTCACCTTTACGTTAACGTAAGCCTGTGACGAATGGCTGTCAATCACCCTTTACGTTAACGTCAACTTGAGCGAGAGTAGAGGCAGTTCAAGATAGAACGCGGACCTGTAGGAGCGAGCCTGCTCGCGATGGTCGTAAACGATAACGCGTGCATTCAGGATAGACGCGGCGTCCTTTTGTTCATCGCGAGCAGGCTCGCTCCTACAGAGACCGCCGTCCGCCGGTAGCCCATAAATAAAGACAATAGGGGTCGTCATGGATCAACCCAGTGCAAGCCCGCAACGCAGTTACACCCGTGGTTCCCAGGACAAAGCCTTGCTGGCGATGACCATCGGCCAGGCGTTCGACAACACGGTCGCGCAGTACCCGGACGGGGAGGCGCTGGTGGTGCGCCATCAACAGCTGCGTTACACCTGGCGGCAATTGGCCGAGGCCGCGGACCTGCACGCCAGGGCACTGCTGGCGCTGGGGCTGCAAGCCGGGGACCGCCTCGGTATCTGGGCGCCGAACTGTGCGCAGTGGTGCATCAGTCAAATTGCCACCGCGAAAATCGGCGTGATCCTGGTCAACATCAATCCGGCGTATCGCAGTTCCGAACTCGAATACGTGTTGAAGCAATCCGGCTGCCAATGGCTGGTGTGTGCCGGGGCCTTCAAGACCTCGAACTATCACGCCATGGTGCAGGGCCTGGTGCCGGAACTGGCGGAGCAGTCCATCGGCAAATTGCTCAGCGAGCGGTTGCCGGAGTTGCGCGGCGTGATCAGCCTGGATGTGCAGCCGCCCAGCGGTTTCCTGCCATGGTCGCAACTGACGGATCTGGCTGGCAGCGTGTCTCCTGAACAATTGCGCGAGCGTCAGGAAAGCCTGCATTTCGACCAGGCGGTGAACATCCAGTACACCTCTGGCACCACCGGTTTTCCCAAGGGCGCGACCCTCAGTCACTACAACATTCTCAACAACGGTTACATGGTTGGCGAAAGCCTGGGCTTGACGGCGGCCGATCGCCTGGTGATCCCGGTGCCGCTGTATCACTGCTTCGGCATGGTGATGGGCAATCTTGGCTGCATCACCCATGGCAGTACGATGATTTACCCGAACGACGCGTTCGATCCGTTGCTGACCCTGGGCACCGTGGCCGAAGAAAAGGCCACCGCGCTGTACGGCGTACCGACCATGTTCATCGCCATGCTCGATCAACCTCAGCGTGCCGGGTTCGACCTGTCGAGCCTGCGCACCGGGATCATGGCGGGCGCAACCTGTCCTATTGAGGTGATGCGCCGGGTCATCAGCGAAATGCACATGAGCGAAGTGCAGATTGCCTACGGCATGACGGAAACCAGTCCGGTGTCGTTGCAGACCGGTCCTTCAGACGACCTGGAACTGCGCGTGACCACCGTCGGCCGCACCCAGCCGCAACTGGAAAGCAAGATCATCGACGAAGCGGGCAACCTGGTGCCGCGTGGCACCATCGGTGAGCTGTGCACCCGCGGTTACAGCGTGATGCTCGGCTATTGGAACAACCCTGAAGGCACGGCGGACGCCATCGATCAGGCTGGGTGGATGCACACCGGTGACCTGGCGAGCATGAACGACGAGGGCTACGTGTGCATTGCCGGGCGCAACAAGGACATGATCATCCGTGGTGGTGAGAATATTTACCCGCGGGAGCTGGAAGAATTTTTCTTCACTCATCCGGCCGTTGCGGACGTGCAGGTGATTGGCATTCCCTGCTCGCGCTACGGCGAAGAGATTGTCGCCTGGATCAAGTTCCACCCCGGCCACAGCGCTACCGAGCAAGAGCTGCAAGCCTGGTGCAAGGAGCGCATCGCGCACTTCAAAACGCCGCGCTACTTCAAGTTCGTCGAGGAGTTTCCGATGACGGTGACTGGCAAGATCCAGAAATTCCGGATGCGCGAGATCAGTATCGAGGAGTTGCGCGAAAAGCAGGAATGAAGAGGAAACCTGTGGGAGCGAGCTTGCTCGCGATGAGGGTGTGACATTCAACGTTTGTGCTGACTGATCCACCGCCATCGCGAGCAAGCTCGCTCCCACAGTGTCTTGAAGAGTTTTCAGAATCGCAGACAGCACAAAGGGGAGCCGAAGCTCCCCTTTAATTTTCGTTGCGCGTGCTCTTTTTTTATTATTGAGGGTCGGTCTGTTTTTGTTTTTGGCAACCGTTGCCCTTTACCGCTGTTTTTGGCGATCCCCATTCGGGATCAAGAGCAAACGTATTTTTTTGAGCGCTGATCTACTTTCTCGCTGAGCGATCCAACCAGTTCGGGAGCTACCTGAAGGTAGTTTTATTATTCTCTGCCCGGTTGCGGGTAACTCCGAAAAGCACCCTGAAAAGCACATCTTCTCCAAAAAAATCTGTTAGCTGCGTCTCTGCCGTGTTGTTTTTGTTATGTCAGAGTCGTTACGTCTTGTTTTTATTAGGTTTGCCGCAATTTTTTTATTCTTGTTATGCGATAGATATAGCAGGAGGCGTGCCAACTTTATAAAAGCCTTTAAAATCAATGGTTTGAAAATTTGTAGGGTTTTGCGCCTCAGGCAAAACCCTACAATTTGTTTCCGTGTTACTCGCTTGTGCCCACGTTTCAGACACAGCGGTAACACCCGGACACACTCAGCGCACTCACTGTGCGCTGCGGGCCTTGGCCACGCGGGAACCGGTAGGGCGGCCCAATACCGTGCAAATCTGCTGACCGGCGAGCATCAGGGCGTCGAGGTCGATTCCGGTGTCGATGCCCAGGCCGTTGAGCAGGTAAACCACGTCTTCGGTGGCGACGTTACCGCTGGCGCCCTTGGCGTAGGGGCAGCCGCCGAGACCTGCGATGGAGCTGTCGAACACCGAGATGCCTTCCAGCAAGCTGGCGTAGATGTTGGCCACAGCCTGACCGTAGGTGTCGTGGAAGTGCCCGGCGAGTTTCTCCCGGGGCACCTCCTTCGATACCACTTCAAACATCTTGCGGGTTGCGCCAGCGGTGCCGGTGCCGATGGTGTCCCCCAGCGAGACCTCATAGCAGCCCATGGCATACAGCTCGCGGGCGACCAGGGCGACCTGCTCCGGGGTGACATGACCTTCATAGGGACAGCCCAGCACGCAGGACACATACCCGCGCACGGTCACCCCATGTTGTCTGGCGGCGTCCATGATCGGCCCGAAACGCTCCAGGCTTTCGCTGATCGAGCAATTGATGTTGCGCCGGGAAAACGCTTCGGACGCCGCCGCGAACACGGCCACTTCCTTGACCCCGGCAGCGAGGGCATCTTCGAAACCGCGCAAGTTGGGGGCGAGCGCGCCGTAGACCACGCCCGGTTTGCGCTGGATCTGCGCGAAGACCTCGGCAGAGCCAGCCATCTGCGGCACCCACTTGGGCGAAACGAAACTGCCGACTTCGATATAGCCGAGCCCGGCTGCGGTCAGTGCGTCGACCAGTTGCACCTTATCGGTAACACTGATGGGTTGGGCTTCATTTTGCAGGCCGTCGCGTGGGCCGACTTCGACAATGCGTACGTGGGTGGGGAGGGGCATGGGGTTCGACCTGTGCTGATTGTTCGGAGAACCCTGTAGGAGCGAGCCTGCTCGCGATGGGCTCCCAGGCACCGTGTTTATCCAGCAAACACGGGTTATCGTTAACGACCATCGCGAGCAGGCTCGCTCCTACAAGGGGTCGGGTTTTACTGAATGACTTCCTGGCTTTTGAGCGTCTGCTCCAGCGCCTGCACGCAGCGCTCTTCTGCGGTATCGAGTTCCAGTTTCATCTGTTCGATGTCCAGCATTTGCTGTTCAAGCTGCTCCCGGCGCTCACTGATTTTCGCCAGCATGCTGTGCAACTGTTTGGTGTTACCGCTGGACGGATCGTAGAGCTCGATCAGCTCGCGGCATTCAGCCAGGGAGAAACCGATGCGCTTGCCCCGCAGGATCAGCTTCAGGCTGACCTTGTCGCGGGGCGAGTAAATGCGTTCCTGGCCACGGCGCTCGGGGCTGAGCAGGCCTTGCTCTTCATAAAAGCGAATGGCGCGGGTGGTGATGTCGAGCTCGCGGGCGAGATCGGAAATGCTGTAGGTCTGGCTGCTCATGGACGCGCTCGCAAAAGGTCATGGCGCTAAGCTAATGGCAGGTTGACGTTTACGTCAAGGGGCAGCGATTTTTGCTGTTCTTGCTGGCCTCTTCGCGAGCAAGCCCGCTCCCACAGGGATCTGTGTAGGACACAAGTATTTTGTCCACTGAAGATCCAATGTGGGAGCGGGCTTGCTCGCGAAGAACGATAACGCGGTGTAGCGCCCTACACCTTCTCGAGCTTTTTCTCCTGCGCCGTCACCTGCTGGCACAACTCGATCATCTGCTCGCGCATCCAGCGGTTCGCCGGGTCCTGGTCAGTGCTTTCGTGCCAGTAGAGGTGGGTTTCCACCGGCGGTACATCGTTGACCGGCAGATAAAAGGCGTGCAAATCGTTACGACGGGCGAATCGTTCCGGTACGGTCATGACCATGTCGGTCTGCTGCAGCACTTGCGAGGCCATCAGGTAATGCTGGGAGCGCAGGGCGATCTTGCGCTGGATGCCCATCTTGCCCAGCGCCAGGTCGACATAGCCGAGGCCGCTGCGACGACTGGAAATATGGATGTGGGTCAGGCTCAGGTAATCGTCCAGTGTGAGTTTTTCCTTGCCCGCCAGCGGATGCCCCTTGCGCATGGCGCACACGTAGCGGTCCTCCATCAACTTGACGTGACGCACCTGCGGGTCGGTGTTGAGCGGCGCATCCACCGCGAAGTCGAGGCGGCCGGCGGCCAGTTCCTTGGTGGTTTCGCGACGTTTGGACAGGAAGCTTTCGATGATCACCGCCGGAGCCAGGCGGCGCAGGCGCTGGAACAGCGGCGGCAGGATCACCGCTTCGGTCAGGTCGGTCATGCTGATGCGATAGGTCTTGACCGCTTGCTGCGGGTTGAAAATGCGGCTTTCCTGCACCGACACGCGCAGCAGCGAGAGCGCGTTGCGCACCGGGCCGATGATGTTCTGTGCCATGGGCGTGGGCACCATGCCCTGGGCGGTGCGCACGAACAACGGGTCGTTGAAGGTCTCGCGCAACCGGGCCAGAGCGTTCGACACCGCTGGCTGGGTAATGCCCACAATCTGCCCGGCGCGGGTCAGGTTGGCTTCGGTGTAGATCGCGTCGAAGACGATGAAAAGGTTGAGATCGACCTTGCTCAGATTCATTACGCGGCTCTCTTATTGTGTGGGCGGGCTGACCGTGACGATCAGCCGATCATATATCGGTGATGAATGTTTATACACGCCGAGAATAGGCTAGGTAAATTATCAACGCTGTTCTAGCATCGATACATGACCTAAAACAACCTCCCCCAAGAAGGTATCTCGCTCATGGATTTCGCTTATTCGCCCAAGGTTCAGGAACTGCGTGAGCGCGTAACAGCGTTCATGGACACCTACGTCTATCCCGCCGAAGCCGTGTTCGAGCGCCAGGTCGCCGAGGGTGATCGCTGGCAGCCGACGGCGATCATGGAAGAACTGAAACTCAAGGCCAAGGCCGAAGGCCTGTGGAATTTGTTTCTGCCTGAGTCCGAACTGGGTGCCGGCCTGACCAACCTCGAATACGCGCCACTGGCGGAAATCATGGGCCGCTCGCTACTGGGGCCAGAGCCGTTCAACTGCTCGGC
Organism: Pseudomonas sp. BF-R-30; assembly: GCF_019956175.1. NCBI lineage: Bacteria > Pseudomonadati > Pseudomonadota > Gammaproteobacteria > Pseudomonadales > Pseudomonadaceae > Pseudomonas > Pseudomonas sp. BF-R-30. The sequence continues at coordinate 29,819 of NZ_JAHBDE010000035.1, forward strand.
ACCGGACACCGGCAACATGGAAGTGCTGGTGCGTTACGCCAACGAAGAGCAGAAACAACGCTGGCTCGAACCGCTGCTGCGGGGCGAGATCCGCTCGGCGTTCGCCATGACCGAACCGGACGTTGCGTCCTCCGACGCCACTAACATGGCCGCCCGTGCCGTGCGCGATGGCGACGAGTGGGTGATCAACGGCAAGAAATGGTGGACCTCGGGTGCTTGCGACCCGCGCTGCAAAATCCTGATTTTCATGGGCCTGAGCAATCCGGACGCGCCACGTCACGCCCAGCACTCGATGATTCTGGTGCCGGTGGATGCGCCCGGTGTGAAGATCGTGCGTCCACTGCCGGTGTTCGGTTACGACGATGCACCTCATGGGCACGCCGAAGTGCATTTCGAAAACGTGCGGGTGCCCTACGAAAACGTCCTGCTGGGCGAAGGACGCGGCTTCGAAATTGCTCAAGGTCGCCTTGGCCCTGGCCGGATTCACCATTGCATGCGTTCGATCGGCATGGCCGAGCGCGCCCTGGAACTGATGTGCAAGCGCTCGGTGAACCGCACGGCGTTCGGCAAGCCTCTGGCACGCCTGGGCGGCAACATCGACAAGATCGCCGACTCGCGGATGGAAATCGACATGGCACGCCTGCTGACGTTGAAAGCGGCGTACATGATGGACACCGTCGGCAACAAAGTGGCGAAAAGCGAGATCGCGCAGATCAAGGTCGTCGCGCCAAACGTGGCATTGCGGGTGATCGACCGGGCGATCCAGATCCATGGCGGGGCAGGGGTTTCCAACGATTTCCCGCTGGCCTACATGTATGCAATGCAACGCACCCTGCGCCTGGCCGACGGCCCGGACGAAGTGCACCGTGCGGCAATCGGCAAGTTCGAAATCGGCAAATATGTGCCGAAGGAGATGATGCGTAGCGGACACTAAGACCGCGGCGCCTGCCATTCGCGAACAAGCCCGCTCCCACATTGGATCTCTCCACGGCGAAGATTCAGTGTGGGAGCGGGCTTGCTCGCGAAGGCGTCATTCCATTCAATGCACCAACATCTGGCTCAATACACCCAAACCTCAACCCGCCGATTCTTGATCCTTCCCTCATCGGCGCTATTGGCCGCCACCGGCATTTCGGCACCGAATCCGCGAATCTCGCGAAACACCACGCCGCTCTTCACCAACTCCCGCCGTACCGCCATGGCCCGCAGCTTCGACAACAGATCGGCGCGCGCCGGGTCGCTCTTGGCATCGCCAAACCCCACCAGCGTCACTTGCCCAGCCGTTTTGTCGTGCTGCTTTATATAGTCGAGCACCCGCCACAGGTCTTGTCGGGCCTTGTTGTCCAGGGTGGCGCTGCCTTCCTCGAAACGGAAGTTCACCGACAACCGTTGAGCATGTCTGCTTAGCGCCTGATAACCCTCTGGCATCAACGCATTGGGGGTAACGGCCATGGCCTGGACGGTTTGGGCAATAAAACCGTTGGCGGCCACAATGGCCTGACCCTTAGTGCTTTGGGCAAACGCCACCAGGGCATTGGCCCAGGGATTTTTTCCGTTGGGTGGCAGATAGAAGAACAGCCGACGGGACAGCGGATAATCTTCCGTGGCAATCAGGCTGTTGAGCGGCGGCATGGCTTGCGATTGACCGTCGACAATGGCCACGGCTTTAGCCTGGCGCACGTAGGGCAAACCGATGAAGCCGATGCCTTGCGGGTCAGCGCTGACCGCATCGGACAGTTGTTCGCTGGACTCGAAGCGCTTCGCCGCACCACCGAGGGTTTTCCCGTGGCCGCTGAGGACCAGTTCCTTGAAGGTGTCGTAGGTCCCGGACTGATTATCCCGTGCATACAGATGAATCGGCCCGCCGCGACCGCCAATGTCTTCCCAGCTCTTCACCTCGCCACTGAAAATGCGCGCCAGTTGCACGGTGTCGAGTTGGTTCAGCGGATTATCCGGATGAAGGATGATCGCCAGGCCATCGATGGCAATGACCTGTTCGGCGCTCGGGCTTTTCAGGTCGCCGAGCGATTGCAGGCTGGCCAGTTCGCTGTCCTTGATTGGGCGCGACGAGGCGGCCAGATCGGCGCTGGCTGCTTTGAGTGCAGTGAAACCGGTGCTGGAGCCATGGGCCGCTACCTCCACCACGACCCGACGGCCCTGAACGGTTTCGCCGACGATGCGCAGTTCGTTGGCGGTGTCCGGGGTTTCACGGCGGATCTTGCGCAGGCCCTGTTCACTCAACAGACCCTCGACCAGCGCCGGCCCCAATGCCGCACCGATGGTGTTGGAACCCTGAATCCGCAGCGCCGGGCCGTGTTCGGGTGTCGGCAAGTCGCCGGCCGAGGCCGCCTGCGGCAAGCCCGTGCACAGCATCAACAGGAACAACACGCGCAGCATCATGCCGGCACCATATATAGCCAAAGGAGGTGTCGGGAGATTAAGTCAGTAAGGTTTCCGAAAAATGACGCTTTGCAAATGTGGGAGCGGGCTTGCTCGCGAAGGGGCCATAACATTCAATGTCGATGTTGAATGTAAGACCGCCTTCGCGAGCAAGCCCGCTCCCACAAGGTATTGATGTGTCTGTTAGATGTCAGCTCAACTCAAGCCAGATCGGCGCATGGTCTGAAGGTTTTTCCATGCCTCGCAGTTCATAGTCCACACCGGCGGCCTTCACCCGTGGCAACAGGCCGTGGGAGGCGAGGATCAGGTCGATGCGCAGGCCACGCTTGGGCTCGTCTTCGAAGCCACGGCTGCGATAGTCGAACCAGCTGAAGGTGTCGGTCACGTCCGGGTTCAAGTGACGGAAACTGTCGACCAGGCCCCAGTTCTTCAGACGGGCCATCCACTCGCGCTCTTCCGGCAGGAAGCTGCACTTGCCGGTTTTCAGCCAGCGCTTCATGTTGTCCGGGCCGATGCCGATGTCGCAGTCTTCCGGGGAAATGTTCACATCGCCCATCACCACCAGCGGCTGGTCGTTCTTGAACTGGCTTTCCAGCAATTGCTGCAAATCGCCGTAGAAACGCTGCTTGGCCGGGAACTTGGTCGGGTGGTCGCGGCTTTCGCCCTGTGGGAAATAACCGTTCATGATGGTCACCGGCACGCCGTTGGCGTCGGCGAAGGTGCCCCAGATGAAGCGTCGTTGGGCGTCTTCTTCGTCGGTGGCGAAACCTTTATGCAGGGCCAGCGGCTCCTGGCGCGAGAGCAGGGCGACGCCGTAATGGCCTTTTTGCCCGTGGAAGTACACGTGATAACCCAGGGCCTGCACCTCGGCCAGCGGGAACTGTTCGTCGTGGACCTTGGTTTCCTGCAAGCCGATCACATCGGGTTGGTGCTTTTCGATCAGCGCCGCCAGCTGATGGGGACGGGCGCGCAGCCCGTTGATGTTGAAGGAGACGATCTTCATGGTCGGCAGTCCTGGCAAAAGGGCGATGCTAGCTGACATGTGGGAATCGGGCCAGTGTGGGTTGAGGGGATTCGGTTTTGCCTGTCAGTCTTGTGTGGGTAGTGATGGCCCTTTCGCGAGCAAGCCCGCTCCCACAAAAGCAAGGCTGGCGCATCACCTGTGGGAGCGGGCTTGCTCGCGAAGGCGATTTCATTGCCTACACTCATTTCGGAACTGTGTCAGCGCCAACAGGCTCGTAACAACAAGAGCGCAGCCACCCGAGCTGTGCCGGGGAGATCAACCGTCATGCCCGAAACCTCGACCGCCATCGCCGATATTCACATGCTCGACAGCGGCTACGCCCGCGAAGCGCGTTCGTTGCTGTACCAGGCTTATCGACACGAGCCGACCTTCGGCTATCTGTTCGAAGCCGAGCGCCCCGGCTACGAACAGCGGGTTCGCGCCACCGTGCGCGAGTTGGTGACCCAGCACTTTTTTCAGGACCTGCCGGCCATCGGCCTGCTGGTCAACGACCGCCTGATCGGTATCGCCCTGATCGCACCGCCGCAACGTCGCCTCGGCGTCACCGAAAGTTGGGCCTGGCGCCTGCGCATGGTGCTCAGTACGGGATTTCGCTGCACCCGTCGCTACCTCGAATATCACGCGGCCGTGGAGGCCTGTGTGCCGAATGAATCGGTGCACGTCTTGCCATTGTTGGGGGTTCATCCGCAGTTCCAGGGCAAACATTTCGGCGAACAACTGTTGCAAGCCGTGCACAACTGGTGCGCGGTGGATGAGAACTCACAGGGCGTGATCCTCGATACCGGGAATCCTCGCTATCTGGAGTTCTATAAACGTCAGGGCTACGAGGAAATCGGTGAGGTTGCTGTAGGACCGATTCGCGAGCACGTGTTTTTTCACCCCAATCCTCAGGTGTTACACACCGCAACGGCCTGAACCTCGAACTTTCCGGGCATGTCAGGCTCTATCACGTTCTCAAGCTCGTGATAGCATCCGCGCCTATGAAGTTTCCAGGAAGAATTACCAGCGGTGTGCTGATGCTGATGACCAGCTGCGCAGCGCTGGCACAAAGCGAATTGGATGTACGGATCAAACCGTCCAATGACGAGCTGAAAGCCAATATCGAAGGCTATATCGGCAGCCTCGGCGATCGCGATGAAGAAGCGTTGCTGCGCTTCAGCCGTGGCGCCGAAGAACAGGCGCGCAAGGCCGCCCAGGCCTTGGGCTATTATCAGCCGCACATCGACAGCGAGGTGAAGGGCGGCGAAAAGCCGCGCCTGGTGTTGACGGTCGACCCCGGCGAGCCGGTGCACTTGCGCAACGTCACGGTACGTGTCGACGGTCCGGCAGCCTCCCTCAAGGCCTTTCGAATTCCCAAAAGCGACGCGCTCAAGCCCGGCGCCGTGCTCAACCATGGGCATTACGAGGACGCCAAGCGCCTGATCCAGAATCAGGCTTCGCGTTATGGCTTTTTCAGCGGCCGTTTCACCCGTTCAAAATTGTCGGTCGATCCGCGGGCCGGCGTTGCCGATATCGAACTGATCTATGAAAGCGGTCCGCGCTATACCTTGGGCAAGGTCAGTTTCGAGGGCGATACGCCGTTCGATGACGAGTTGCTGCAACGCATGGTGCCGTTCAAGACCGGCACGCCGTATGACTCGGAACTGATCGCCGAGCTCAACCAGAATCTGCAATCGAGCGGCTACTTCGAAGGCGTGCGCGTGGACGCGGCACCCACGGCGTCCAGGGACGAGGCGATCCCGGTGGACGTCAAGCTCGAAACCCGCAAGCCGCGGACCATGGGCCTGGGCCTGGGTTTCTCCACCGACGTCGGCCCGCGGGCCAAGGCCAACTGGACCCGGCACTGGGTCAACGCGCAAGGGCACAGTTATGGCTGGGAAACCGAAGTCTCGGCACCTCGGCAAAACGTCGGGCTGTTCTACGACATTCCGCTGGACCCGCCACTGACCGACAAACTGCGTTTTGCCGGTGGCTACCAGAATGAAGAAATCGCCGATAAGGACAGCCACAGCAAGCTGCTGACCCTCGGCCCCGAGTGGCACAGCAAACTGCCCAGCGGCTGGCAACGGGTGGTGTCGCTGAAGTGGCAGCGCGAGGATTATCAACTGGGCGATGACTCGGGACTCAGTACCTTGCTGATGCCCGGTGTGAGCTATTCGTACCTCAAAAGCGACAACCGCATCGACCCGCACAACGGTTATCGCCTGCAATTCGAATCCAAAGTGGCCAAGGAAGGTCTGGGTTCCGACAGCAACCTGCTCTACGGCACGGCATTGGTCAAAGGCCTGACCACGGTGTTCGATAAACACCGCCTCCTCGGGCGGGTGCAGGTCGGCGGCAGTGCCACCAACGGTTTCAAATCGGTGCCGCCATCGCTGCGCTTCTTCGCCGGTGGCGACCAGAGCGTGCGTGGCTACGACTATCAGAGCCTGTCCCCGGAAAACTCCGACGGCGACCGCATTGGTGGCCGCTACATGGTCGCCGCCAGCGCGGAGTATCAGTATTCCATCGCCGAAAAATGGCGGATCGCGACCTTTGTCGATCAGGGCAACTCCTTCAACACGCTCGAACTGCCGAACCTCAAGACCGGGGTCGGTATCGGCGTGCGCTGGGTATCGCCGGTGGGGCCGATCCGCCTCGACCTGGCCCATGCGCTGGACGACGATGGCGGTATTCGACTGCACTTTTCCATGGGGCCTGAGCTGTGAAGCGTGGTTTGAAAGCAACACTGCTGACGATGGTGGCGCTGGTGGCAGTGGTTGCCCTGACGCTGGCCACGGTGCTGGGCACGGCGACGGGCAGCCGCTGGGCATTGGGTTTCGTGCCGGGCTTGACCCTGGAAAACTTCCAGGGCCGGTTGGGCGGGCAGTGGAGTGCCGACCGGGTGCTGTGGCAGCAGGACAGCAACCGGGTTGAACTGAGCAAGGTGATTTTCGCCTGGTCGCCGTTGTGCCTGACCCGCATGACCCTGTGCATCGAGCAATTGCAGGCCGATCAGGTCAGCCTGACGTTCCCGCCGGGTGCCGAAGAGCCAGACAGCGGCCCGATCACGCTCCCGGAGCTGAAGTTACCGTTGGCCCTCGAACTGGGGGAGATCAAGGTCGGCAGCCTGTTGTTCAACGGCAGCGAAGAACTCAAGGGCTTGCAACTGGCGGCGCACTGGACAACGGCCGGTTTGAAGATCGACGCGGTGTCGTTGCAGCGCGATGACCTGAGCCTGAACCTGTCCGGCCTGTTGCAGCCCTCCGGCAACTGGCCCCTCAGCGCCTCCGGTAAGGTGACCCTGTTGTCGACGCCTGAGCCGCTGGCGCTGGCGCTGAAAGTCGACGGCGACCTGCTCAAGACCCTGAACCTGAAAGCCGACAGCAGCGGTTACCTCAACGGGCAACTGACCGGCGAACTGCAACCGCTGGTGGAAAACCTGCCGGCCAAGGTGCGGATCACCGCCGATGGCTTCAAGCCCAGTGCCGATCTGCCGGACACCCTGCAACTCAATCAGCTTGAACTCACGGGGGCAGGCGACTTGAAGAACGGCTACGCGCTGCTCGGCAAAGCCACGCTGCCCGCCGAGCAAGGGCCAGTCACCCTGGCGCTGCAAGGCAAGGTCGACGCCAAGGGCGCGCAGATCGCCGCGCTGGACCTGACCGCCAACGACAAGCAAAGCCTCAAGCTCACCGGACAGCTGGATTGGAGCAAGGGCTTGAGCGCCGAGGCGAAGATCGACTGGCTGGATTTCCCGTGGCACAGGCTCTATCCGCTCATCGACGAACCGCAGGTAGCGCTTCGCACGTTCACCGGCGAAGTCTCTTACACCGACGGCAAGTACCTCGGGCATTTCGCCGCGGCGGCGGATGGTCCGGCCGGCGCCTTCACCCTGGCCAGCCCTTTCGCGGGCGACCTGACGAAAATCTACCTGCAACAGATTCAACTCCAGGCCGGGCAGGGCAAGGCTGAAGGGCACCTGAACCTGCAATTCGCCGACGGCATTGCCTGGGACACCGCGCTGGACCTGTCGGCGATCAACCCGGCGTACTGGGTCGCAGAGCTGCCGGGCACATTGGCCGGGCCGTTGCGCAGCACGGGTGAGATGAAGAACGAGGTGCTCAGCCTCAATGCCGACCTGGACCTCAAGGGCAAACTGCGCGGTCAGCCAGCAGTGATCCAGGCCAAGGCCGATGGCCGTGGCGAGCAATGGAACCTCAATACCCTGCAAGTTCGCCTCGGCGATAACAGCATCAGCGGCAAAGGCAGCCTGCAACAGAAACTCGCCGGCCAGATCGATCTCAAGTTGCCGCGCCTGGCCCAGCTCTGGCCGCAACTGCGCGGCCAGCTCAATGGCCGCGTGGATGTCGCCGGCACACTCAAGGCGCCCCAAGGCAAGCTTGACCTGCAAGGTTCGCAACTGGCTTTCCAGGACAATCGCCTGCAAAGCCTGAACCTGGACGCCACGCTGGACAGTGCGCAACGGGCGAAAGTCGACCTCAAGGGCAGCGGCATCCGGGCGGGCGACACTTCACTGGGAACCCTGACCGCCAGCGGCCAGGGCGACATCAAGAACCAGAAGTTGAGCCTCGATCTGCAAGGGCCGAAGCTGAAACTGGCGCTGGGGCTGGACGGTGCGCTGGACAAAGGCAATTGGCGCGGACGCCTGGCCAGCGGTGATATACAGGCCGGTGGCCAGGACTGGAAGCTGCAAGGGCCGGCGAAATTCGAACGCCTGGCGGACGGCAAAATCACCTTTGGCGCCCATTGCTGGGCCTCCGGCCAAGCCAGCCTCTGCGGTGAAGACTCGCGCCTGATGCCCGAGCCTAAGCTGCGTTATCACCTCAAGCAATTCCCGATCGACAGCCTCGCGCAGTGGTTGCCGAAGGATTTCGCCTGGCAGGGCCGGCTCAACGCCGAGCTGCAACTGGACCTGCCGGCCAGTGGCCCGAACGGCCAGGTCAGCGTCGATGCCGGCGGCGGCACGTTGCGCATCAAGGACAAGGACCAGTGGCTGGACTTCCCGTACCAGACCCTGAAACTCACCAGCAAACTCACGCCCAAGCGCATCGACACCGAGCTCAACTTCGTCGGTGGCAAACTCGGCGAGCTGATGGTGCAGGCGCAGCTCAATCCGTTGCCGAAGAACAAACCGTTGAGCGGCTCGTTCCGCTTGAGCGGGCTGGACCTGTCGGTGGCGCGACCGTTCGTGCCGATGGTCGAGAAGCTGACCGGGCGCTTGAATGGCAGCGGCACGATTTCCGGTGGGCTGCTGGCACCGCAGGTTAATGGCAGCCTGCAACTCAGCGACGGTCAGATCTCCGGTCCTGAATTGCCGATGGAGCTGAAAAATCTGCACCTCCAGGCGCTCATCGCCGGTGAAAGCGTGCAACTGAACGGTGGCTGGGACAGCGGCAAGGCCGGGCATGGCAGCCTGAACGGCAACGTCGCGTGGGGCCAGGCGCTGGTGGTGGATCTGGCGCTCAAGGGTTCGCAGTTGCCAGTCACCGTCGAGCCTTACGCCAAGCTGGAAGTCGCACCTGACCTGAAAATCTCGATGAAGGGCGATGAGTTGGCCATCGCCGGCAAAGTGCTGGTGCCCAGGGGCGATATCACCATTCGCGAGTTGCCGCCATCGACGGTCAAGGTCTCCGATGACACGGTGATCGTCGGTCAGCAGACCGAGGAGGGCAAGCCGCCGCTGGCAATGAAAATGGATATCGAAGTGCTGGTCGGCGAAGACAAGCTGAGCTTTGCAGGATTTGGCCTGACCGCGAATGTGCAGGGGCATGTGCACATCGGCGACAACATGGACACCCGTGGCGAGCTGTGGCTCAACGATGGGCGATATCGCGCCTACGGCCAGCGGCTATCGGTGCGCCGGGCACGCTTGCTGTTTGCAGGTCCCATCGATCAGCCGTACCTGGACATCGAGGCCATTCGCAAGACCGACGACATCATTGCCGGCATTCGTTTGAGTGGCAGCGCCGAGCAGCCGACCACGCAGATCTTCTCCGAACCGGCCATGAGCCAGGAGCAGGCCTTGTCCTATCTGGTGCTCGGGCGTCCGCTGAGCAGCAATGGCGAAGACAACAACATGCTCGCCCAGGCGGCCCTCGGGTTGGGCTTGATGGGCAGCTCCGGGGTGACCAGCGGCATCGCCAAGAACCTGGGCATCCAGGACTTCCAGCTGGACACCCAAGGCAGTGGTGACGCCACCAGTGTGGTGGCCAGCGGCAATATTTCCGAGAAGCTCAGCCTGCGCTATGGCGTCGGCGTGTTCGAACCGGCCAACACCATTGCCCTGCGCTACAAACTGAGCAAGAGGGTCTACCTCGAAGCCGCCGGCGGCGTGGCCAGTTCGCTGGACATCTTCTACAAGCGGGATTTCTAGGCCCGCATTCCGTACAAAAGACCGAGTCGCCCCATTCGCGAGCAAGCCCGCTCCCACAGGTTCAGCGTGATCCCTGTGGGAGCGGGCTTGCTCGCGAAGGCGTCTGAGTTATCACCGCAATACCCGACTCCGTTTATCAGGTATTTAGCAAGCAACCTAACTATTACGTTGACATTCGCTGCCTAGGCAGTAACATCTTGACATACATTCACTGCCTAGGCAGCTAATTGGTGGTCAGATGAAACATTTCTCCCCGGAAGATTTCCAGAATTGCCATCTCGGCCTGTTGCTCGGGCGTGCCGCGCTGCTCAAGGACCGGATCATCGACACCCACATGGAACCCCACGGCATCACCGCCGCGCAGTTCAAGGTGTTGATCATCATCGCCCAGTACGGCGTCGATTCGCCGGGCGAGTTGTGCCGGCACCTGTCCCTGGACAGCGGCTCGATGACGCGCATGCTCGATCGTCTGGAACAGAAAGGTTTCCTTGCCCGCCAACGCTCCGAGGCAGATCGCCGCCAGGTGCAGCTTGTGCTCACGGAAGAAGGGCAGAAGCTCGCCGGGCGGTTGCCGCATATCGGCGCCGAAGCCATGAATGAACTGGCCGGTGCCATCACTCCGGAAGAACTGAAAACCCTGGAGTTGATCCTGAAGAAAATTTTGGTGGCAGCCGGTGACGCGATCACCCTGCTGCGGGTAGGTGACAAATGAGCAGTAACCCCTTGCGTACCGGCTTGAGCCTGGTGCTGTTGGCCATGAGCGTCGCCGGTTGCGCCAGTTACAGCGGCCTGAAAACCGAAGGCGTCAGCCTCGACGCGAAGACCCTCAAGGCGGGGCAATCTCTCAGCGGTGTGACGTTGTCCCCCGCGGCCTGGCCAAAAAGCGACTGGTGGAAAAGCCTCGGCGACCCGCAACTCGATGACCTGATCCGCGAGGCCCTGCGCGACAGCCCGGACATGCAGATCGCCGATGCCCGTGCCCATCAGGCCAGCGCCGCAGCCTACGCCGCCGACGCTGCGCGGATGCCGACCCTGGATGCCAGCGCTGGTATCAGCCGCTCGCGCCTGGCCCGGGACCAGGACCCGCTCGGGCAGGGTGACGCTTACGCCACCGTTCGCAACATCAGCACCGGTTTCAACTACGACTTCGACCTGTGGGGCGGTCAACGCGATGCCTGGGAAGCGGCCCTCGGCCAGGCTCGCGCCGCCGAAGTCGACCAGCAGGCTGCGCAACTGACGCTGGCCGCCGATGTCGCCCGGGCCTATAGCGATCTCGGTCAGGCGCACATCGTCTACGACCTGTCCAACGAAGACCTCAAGCGCACCCGGCAAATGCTCGACCTCAGCCAGCGGCGCCTGACTGCCGGGATCGACAGCCAGTACCAGTTCCAGCAGACCGAAAGCCTGGAAGCCACTTCCCAGGCCAACCTGATCGACGCCGAAAAACGCTTGAACAGCGCGAAAATTGCCCTGGCCGTTCTGCTCGGCAAAGGCCCGGACCGCGGCAATGAAATTGCCCGACCCAACATTCTTCAGTCGAGTGCGGTAGCGCTACCTTCGGTGCTGCCGGCCGAGTTGCTCGGGCGTCGCCCGGACCTGGTGGCCGCGCGCTGGCGGGTCGAAGCGGCGAGCAAAAGCATCGACGCCGGCAAGACCCGGTTCTATCCCAACCTGAACCTCAGTGCCGCTGTCGGCGCCGAATCCTTGCTGGGCGATGCGATGTTTGGTTCGGCCAGCCGCTTCTTCAACATTGCACCGACGATCTCTGTGCCGATCTTCGACGGTGGCCGCTTGCGCGCCGACCTCGATTCCCGCGACGCCGATTACGACCTCGCCGTGGCGCAGTACAACAAAAGCCTGGTCAAGGCGCTGGGGGATGTCAGTGACAGCATCAACCAGCTGCGTGACATCGGCCGGCAGATCGCTGCCCAGCAGCACGCCACCGACATCGCCCAGGATTCCTACAACACCGTGGTCCAGCGTTACGGTTCCGGCATCGGCAACTACCTGGACGTGCTCAGCATCGAACAGCAATTGCTCCAGGCCCAGCGCCAGCTGGCCAACCTGAATGCCGAGCAGATTGACCTGTCGATCCAACTGATGCAGGCGCTGGGCGGCGGTTTCCAGCCTGAGGCCATCGCCTCGGCCAACACCGCGCCAGCCACGCTGACCCACTAATTCAAGGTACTTGTCATGGCCACTGCCGATACAACTCAACCTCCTGAAAACACCCAGGGCAACCCCAATTCGGGCAAGCGCAAGTTCATGCTGCTGGTCCTGGCTGCCGTCGTCGTGCTCGGTTGCGCGGGTGTCTGGGCCTACCACGAGTTCTACGGGCGCTGGAGCGAAAGCACCGACGACGCCTATGTGAACGGCAACGTGGTGGAAATCACGCCGCTGGTCACCGGCACCGTGGTCAGCATCGGCGCCGATGATGGCGATCTGGTGCACGAAGGCCAGGTGCTGGTGAACTTCGACCCGAACGACGCCGAAATCGGTCTGCAAAATGCCCAGGCCAATCTGGCGCGTACCGTGCGTCAGGTGCGTGGCTTGTACAGCGATGTGGACGGCATGAAGGCCCAGGTCAACGCCCAGAAAGCCGAAGTGCAAAAGGCCCAGGACAACTTCAGCCGCCGCAAGAACCTCGCCGCCGGCGGGGCGATTTCCCAGGAAGAGCTGTCCCACGCCCGTGACGACCTGACCTCGGCGCGAAACGCCCTGGCCAATGCCGAACAAAAGCTCAAGACCACCAGCGCGCTGGTCGATGACACCGTGGTTTCATCGCACCCGGACGTGATGGCCGCCGCCGCGCAACTGCGCCAGGCCTACCTGAACAACGCCCGCAGCACCTTGATTGCGCCGGTGACCGGTTACGTGGCCAAGCGTTCTGTACAACTTGGCCAGCGCGTGCAACCGGGTACCGCGTTGATGGCGGTGATTCCCCTGGATCAGCTGTGGATCGACGCCAACTTCAAGGAAACCCAGTTGCGTGACATGCGCATCGGCCAACCGGTGGAGATCGAGACAGACCTGTACGGCAGCAGCGTCAAATACAGCGGCACCATCGACAGCCTCGGCGCCGGGACCGGCAGCGCGTTTGCCTTGCTGCCAGCGCAAAACGCCACCGGCAACTGGATCAAGATCGTGCAGCGCGTGCCGGTGCGAGTCCACGTCAACGCCGAGGAGCTGGCCAAACATCCGCTGCGGGTCGGCCTGTCGACCATGGTCGATGTGGACCTGCACGACCAGAGCGGGCCGGTGCTGGCGCAACAGCCGCCGCAGAAGGCTTCGTTCAGTACTAGCGTCTACGACCGTCAGCTGACCGAGGCCGACGCGATGATCACCCAGTTGATCCACGACAACAGCGCTGCGGTCAGCAAGACCGCGCAACGCTGATATGCCATTACATCGATCCTGTGGGAGCGGGCTTGCTCGCGAAGGCGGAGCGTCAGGCGACATCCATGTTGAATGTGCCGACCTCTTCGCGGGCAAGCCCGCTCCCACAGGGTTAGCTGCGCCCGTCTGGTTTCAAAGGATTTGCGATGAGCAATAACGCGTCTTTCACACCGCCCAGCCTGTTGCTCAGCACCATCGGCCTGTCGCTGGCGACCTTCATGCAGGTGCTCGACACCACCATCGCCAACGTGGCGCTGCCGACGATCTCCGGCAACCTGGGCGTGAGTTCGGAGCAGGGCACCTGGGTCATCACCTCGTTCGCCGTGAGCAACGCCATCGCCTTGCCGCTGACCGGTTGGCTCAGTCGGCGTTTCGGCGAGGTGAAGCTGTTTGTCTGGGCGACGCTGCTGTTCGTGCTGGCTTCGTTCCTGTGCGGGATTTCCACCTCGATGCCGGAGCTGGTGGGCTTCCGGGTGCTGCAAGGGGTAGTGGCCGGGCCACTGTACCCGATGACCCAGACCCTGCTAATTGCGGTTTACCCCCCGGCGAAACGGGGGCTGGCGCTAGCGCTGCTGGCGATGGTCACGGTGGTCGCGCCGATTGCCGGGCCGATTCTCGGCGGCTGGATCACCGACAGCTACAGCTGGCCGTGGATTTTCTTCATCAACGTGCCGATCGGCCTGTTCGCGGCATGGGTGGTCACCCAGCAGATGAAAAAGCGCCCGGTGGTCACCAGCCGCCAACCGATGGATTACGTCGGTCTGATCGCGCTGATCATTGGCGTCGGGGCTTTGCAGATCGTGCTCGACAAGGGCAACGATGCCGACTGGTTCGAATCCAGCTTCATCGTGATCGGCTCGGTGATTTCGGTGGTGGCCCTGGCGTTCTTCGTGATCTGGGAAATGACCGACGAACACCCGGTGGTCAACCTGCGCCTGTTCGCCCATCGTAACTTCCGCTACGGCACCATCGTGCTGATCCTGGGCTATGCCGGGTTCTTCGGGATCAACCTGATTTTGCCGCAGTGGCTGCAAACGCGGCTGGGCTATACCGCGACCTGGGCCGGTTTTGCCGTGGCCCCGCTGGGGATCCTGCCGGTGCTGCTGGCGCCGTTTGTCGGTAAGTACGCACCGAAATTCGACATGCGCCTGCTGGCGGGCGGGGCGTTCCTGGCCATCGGCCTGAGCTGTTTCATGCGCGCAGGCTTCACCAATGAAGTGGACTTCCAGCACATCGCCATGGTGCAGCTGTTCATGGGGATCGGCGTAGCGCTGTTCTTCATGCCGACCCTGACCATCCTGCTCTCGGACCTGCCACCGAACCAGATTGCCGACGGTTCGGGGCTGGCGACGTTCTTGCGGACTTTGGGCGGCAGTTTCGCGGCGTCGTTGACCACCTGGATCTGGATTCGTCGGGCGGACCAGCACCACGCCTACCTGACCGAAAGCATCACCCCCTTCGATCCGGCGACCCGCGAAGCGCTGACCCACCTGGGCGGGGCAGGGGCCAAGGCCTACACGCAGCTGGAGCAGACGGTGATCAGCCAGGCGTACATCATGTCCACGGTGGACTACTTCACCTTGCTGGGCTGGATGTTCCTGGGGCTGATCCTGATTGTCTGGCTGGCGAAGCCGCCGTTTACGGCGAAGGCCGGGCCAGAGGCCTCGGCGGGACACTAAACACCGCAGTACCAATGTGGGAGCGGGCTTGCTCGCGAAAGCGGTGGATCAGTCAATATAGATGTCGACTGACACGCCCTCTTCGCGAGCAAGCCCGCTCCCACAGGGTTATGTGTCTGGCTTCAGTTCGCGGGTGCTGCCAGTTGCGGTGGCGGAGTGAAATCAAACGGCGCCAGCGCAAACCCTTGCTCATCCACCTGCAATGCCCACCCTTGACGATCCCAATCCCCCAGCACAATGCGCCGGGCCGCTTGCTCGCCAAGCTGCAACTTGTGAATCGCGGGACGGTGGGTGTGCCCGTGGATCAAGGTCTTCACGCCGAATTCCTGCATGATCCGCGGAATCTCTTCGGGCGTGACATCGACGATGTCATTGGCCTTCATCCGCGTTTGCGCACGGCTTTCACTGCGCAGTTTGCGCGCCAGCTTGTGCCGGGTGCGCAGCGGCAGATGCCGCAGGATGAACAGGGTGATCGGGTTGCGCAGGTAGCGACGCAGCTTCATATAGGCTTCGTCGCGGGTACAGAGGCTGTCGCCGTGCATCAGCAGCACCGGCTCGCCGTTGAACTGCACGACACTCGGATCCTTCAACAAGGTGCAGCCGGCTGCTTTGCAGAAGGCCTTGCCCAACATGAAGTCGCGATTGCCGTGCATCAGGAAAATGGCCGTGCCGCTGTCGCTCAATTCGCGCAGGGCTTGGCAGATGGAACGCTGGAAGGGTGTCATGGCGTCGTCGCCAATCCACACCTCGAAGAAGTCGCCCAGAATGTACAACGCACTCGCCGAGCGGGCGCGTCCGGCGAGCAAATCCAGAAACGCCCGGGTAATGTCCGGGCGCTCCTCTTCCAGATGTAAATCTGAAATCAGCAATATCACTCAATGATCTCGGCTTTCTCGATGATCACGTCGTCTGCCGGTACGTCCTGGTGGCCGGACTTGGAAGTGGTGGCCACGCCTTTGATCTTGTCGACAACGTCGGTGCCTGCGGTCACTTTACCGAATACTGCGTAGCCCCAGCCCTGAACGTTCTTGCCGCTGTGGTTCAGGAAGCTGTTGTCCGCCACGTTGATGAAGAACTGTGCGGAAGCCGAATGCGGCTCCATGGTGCGGGCCATGGCGACGGTGTACTTGTCGTTGGAAAGACCGTTGTCGGCTTCGTTCTGGATGCTTGGACGCTTGTCTTTCTTTTCTTTCATGCCTGGCTCGAAACCGCCGCCCTGGATCATGAAGTTACCGATGACACGGTGGAAAACGGTGTTTTCGTAGTGACCGGCTTTAACGTACTCAACGAAGTTGGCCACGGTGATCGGGGCTTTGTCAGCGTTCAGTTCGAGGACGATGTCACCGAAGTTGGTAGTCAGTTTGACTTGGGTCATGATCGTTACTCACTAGAGGAATTCGTGGTGTTGGAACATCGCGTCCCGCCACCGGTTCAGCCTTTTTGGCCAAGGTGCGCAGTTTAGCGTGCCAGACGCGAATTTCGAGGCTGTTTTTTCATTTGCGGCCTATTAAATGCGACGGTTTACAGAGTGCGCTCTGTCAGGTACTTGACGGCATCGGCTATGATAGCGGCTTTGTTTTGTCCGGCCTTCATTACGGCCACGCACTTGTACGTTCAAGGATCCTATGAGCAAGCCCACTGTCGACCCTACCTCGAATGCCAAGACCGGCCCTGCCGTGCCGGTCAACTTCCTGCGGCCGATCATCCAGGCAGACCTGGACTCGGGCAAGCACACGCAGATCGTCACCCGTTTTCCGCCTGAACCCAACGGCTACCTGCACATTGGCCACGCCAAGTCGATCTGTGTGAACTTCGGCCTGGCCCAGGAGTTCGGCGGCGTCACGCACCTGCGTTTCGACGACACCAACCCGGCCAAGGAAGACCAGGAATACATCGACGCGATCGAAAGCGACGTCAAATGGCTGGGCTTCGAATGGTCCGGCGAAGTGCGCTATGCCTCGCAGTATTTCGACCAGTTGCATGACTGGGCGGTGGAGTTGATCAAGTCCGGCAATGCCTACGTCGACGACCTGACCCCGGAACAAGCCAAGGAATACCGAGGCAGCCTGACCGAGCCGGGCAAGAACAGCCCGTTCCGCGACCGCAGCGTCGAAGAGAACCTGGACCTGTTCGCCCGCATGAAAGCCGGCGAGTTCAAGGACGGCGCACGGGTGCTGCGGGCCAAGATCGACATGGCCTCGCCGAACATGAACCTGCGTGACCCGATCATGTATCGCATCCGTCACGCTCACCACCACCAGACCGGTGACAAGTGGTGCATCTACCCCAACTACGACTTCACCCACGGTCAGTCGGACGCCATCGAAGGCATCACCCATTCGATCTGCACCCTGGAGTTCGAAAGCCACCGTCCGCTGTACGAGTGGTTCCTCGAGCACTTGCCGGTACCGGCCAACCCGCGCCAGTACGAGTTCAGCCGCCTGAACCTGAACTACACCATCACCAGCAAGCGCAAGCTCAAGCAGCTGGTCGATGAAAAGCACGTCAACGGCTGGGACGACCCGCGCATGTCCACGCTGTCGGGTTTCCGCCGCCGTGGCTACACGCCTAAATCGATCCGCAACTTCTGCGAAATGATCGGCACCAACCGTTCCGACGGCGTGGTCGACTTCGGCATGCTCGAATTCAGCATCCGCGACGACCTCGACCACAGCGCCCCGCGCGCCATGTGCGTGTTGCGTCCGCTGAAAGTCGTGATCACCAACTACCCGGAAGGCCAGGTCGAAAACCTCGAACTGCCGTGCCACCCGAAAGAAGACATGGGCGTGCGCGCGTTGCCGTTCGCCCGTGAAATCTACATCGACCGTGACGACTTCATGGAAGAGCCGCCCAAGGGCTACAAGCGCCTGGAGCCGGCCGGTGAAGTGCGCCTGCGTGGCAGCTACGTGATCCGCGCCGACGAAGCGATCAAGGACGCCGATGGCAACATCGTCGAACTGCGTTGCTCCTACGATCCGGACACCCTGGGCAAGAACCCGGAAGGTCGCAAGGTCAAAGGCGTGATCCACTGGGTGCCGGCCGCTGCCAGCGTCGAGTGCGAAGTGCGTCTGTACGATCGTCTGTTCCGTTCTCCGAACCCGGAGAAGGCCGAAGACAGCGCCAGTTTCCTGGACAACATCAACCCTGATTCGCTGCAGGTACTCACCGGTTGTCGTGCCGAGCCTTCGCTGGGCAATGCACAGCCGGAAGACCGTTTCCAGTTCGAGCGCGAAGGTTACTTCGTCGCCGATCTCAAGGATTCGAAACCAGGTCAGCCGGTATTCAACCGTACCGTGACCCTGCGTGATTCGTGGGGCCAGTGATTTAGCGTCAAGGAATAAACGTGCTTACGATCTACAACACGCTCACCAAGAGCAAAGAAGTCTTCAAGCCGCTCGATGGCAACAAGGTGCGCATGTACGTGTGCGGCATGACCGTGTACGACTATTGCCACCTGGGCCACGGCCGCAGCATGGTCGCGTTCGACCTGGTGACGCGCTGGTTGCGCTTCAGCGGCTACGACCTGACCTACGTGCGCAACATCACCGACATCGACGACAAGATCATCAATCGGGCCAACGAGAACGGCGAGTCGTTCGAAGCGCTGACCGAACGCATGATCGCGGCGATGCACGAAGATGAAGCGCGCCTGAACATCAAGAAACCGGACATGGAGCCGCGTGCCACGGATCACATCCCTGGCATGCACGCGATGATCCAGACCCTGATCGACAAGGGCTACGCCTACGCCCCGGGCAATGGCGACGTGTACTACCGCGTCGGCAAGTTCATGGGCTACGGCAAGCTGTCGCGCAAGAAGATCGAAGACCTGCGCATCGGCGCACGCATCGAAGTCGACGAGTCCAAGCAGGACCCGCTGGACTTCGTATTGTGGAAAGCCGCCAAACCGGGCGAACCGAGCTGGGAATCGCCGTGGGGCGCCGGGCGTCCGGGCTGGCACATCGAGTGCTCGGTGATGTCCACCTGCTGCCTGGGCGAGACCTTCGACATTCATGGCGGCGGCAGCGACCTTGAGTTCCCGCACCACGAAAACGAAATTGCCCAAAGCGAAGCGGCCACCGGCAAGACCTACGCCAACGCCTGGATGCATTGCGGCATGATCCGTATCAATGGCGAGAAGATGTCCAAGTCCTTGAACAACTTCTTCACCATTCGCGACGTGCTCGACAAGTACCACCCGGAAGTCGTGCGTTACCTGCTGGTGTCGAGCCACTACCGTAGCGCCATCAACTACTCGGAAGACAACCTCAAGGACGCCAAAGGCGCCCTGGAGCGTTTCTACCACGCGTTGAAAGGCCTGCCGAACGTGGCGCCAGCGGGCGGCGAAGCCTTCGTCGAGCGCTTCACCCAGGTGATGAACGACGACTTCGGCACGCCGGAAGCCTGCGCGGTGCTGTTTGAGATGGTCCGCGAGATCAACCGCCTGCGTGAGAGTGACCTGAACGCTGCGGCCGGTCTGGCCGCCCGTTTGAAAGAACTGGCCAGCGTGTTGGGTGTGTTGCAACTCGAAGCCGATGACTTCCTGCAGGCCGGCGCCGAAGGGCGCGTGGACGCAGCCGAAGTCGAGGCGCTGATTGCCGCGCGTCTGGCGGCACGCGCTGGCAAGGACTGGGCCGAATCCGACCGCATCCGCGACCAGCTCACCGCCATGGGCGTGGTGCTGGAAGACGGCAAGGGCGGCACGACCTGGCGTCTGGCTGACTGATTGCCTTGTTGGCTACGCCTTTTACAAAAGCAAAAACCCGCCTTGTGCGGGTTTTTGTTTGTGGGTATGGCAGGAAAATGCTGTTCCAGCAGTGCTGACGCCTTCGCGAGCAAGCCCGCTCCCACATTTGATCTACGGTGTGTTTGAGTTTGGTGTACGACGCAAATCCAATGTGGGAGCGGGCTTGCTCGCGAACGGTCTCAAGCCGAACATCGCCAGCGCCGATCACTCGTCATTCCACTTGGCGCAACCGCTTGTAAAGGGTATTACGGCTTACTCCGAGCCTGCGCGCCAGATGGGAAATATTCCCCCCAACCGCCTGCAGCTGCCGATTCAACTCCTCGGCATCATCAAGGTCAACCGCCAACGGCTCCGGCGTCTCCACCGGCTCCATCTCCAGATCAACAAAAAAATCATCCGGCAAATGCTCCGGCCTTATCGGTTGTTCCTCGGCCATGGCCAACGCCACCTGCATCACGCTGCTGACCTGACGCAGGTTTCCCGGCCACGGATGGCGCTCGAACAGCTCCAATACCTCGCGGCTCAGTCCGGCCCATTGGCTTGGCTCGCGATGCTGTTCCCACAGGCGTTTGAACAACGCCTCTTTATCGCTGCGCTCTCTTAACGGTGGCAGTTCCAGGGTCAGGCCGCCGATGCGGTAATACAGGTCTTCACGAAACCGCCCCAGTTGTACCTGTTCGCGCAACGAGCGATTGGTCGCTGAAATGATGCGCAAGTCCACAGGAAACAACTCGCTGCTGCCCACGGGCTGCACGCAACGCTCCTGCAACACCCGCAACAGTCGCGCCTGGGTTGGCAGTGGCATATCGCCGATTTCATCGAGGAACAGCGTGCCTTTGTCAGCCTTGCGGATCAGGCCGATGCTGCCTTTCTGGCTGGCGCCGGTGAACGCGCCTTTCTCGTAGCCGAACAGCTCTGACTCGACCAGTTCGGCGGGGATCGCTGCACAGTTCACCGCAATAAACGCCTGTTTGCTGCGAGAGCTGGCCTGATGCAGGGCTTTGACGAAAACTTCCTTGCCGACGCCAGTCTCGCCGTGGATTAACAGCGGAATGTCTTTTTCCAGCAACCGCTCGGCCTGGCGCACAGCTTTTTCCACGCGGCTGTCGCCGAAGTGCAGGGTGTTGAGGCTGATCGCGGCCGGTGTTGGCGCAGTCACGGCAGGTTCGGCGAACACTCGCGGCTGAATCGGAACCTGCTTGGGTCTTGTCAGCAGACACTGGAAGCGGTTACGCCCGGAAGCCTGCAGCGAGAAGGGCAAGCCTTCGGGTTGGTTCAGCAACTCCAGCAGCGAGACCTTGAACAGGCTTTCGACACTGACCCGCGACAGGCTGATGCCCAGCAGGTTGTCGGCCCGGCGGTTGGCCGACAGCACCTGGCCGGTTTCATCGAATATCAGCAACCCGGCCCACTGACTGTCGAGGTTGTTAAGCCCGGTGTTGAACGTCAGCTGAAAATGCTGGCCATGGAACAGGTTGAGGATCAACCGGTTTTCCACGGTCTGGCTCATCATCTTGACCATGCCCAGGGTGTGGGAGGGCGGCAGGTAGCTGTCGCTGGACACGTCCAGCACCGCGATCACCTTGCGCTCGGTATCGAATATCGGCGCGGCGGAACCGGTCATGAAGCGGTTGGCCTTGAGGAAATGTTCGTCGTGCTCGATGTGCACCGCTTGCTCGCAGGCCAGGGCGGTGCCAATGGCGTTGGTGCCGGTGCAGCGTTCCATCCAGCTGGCGCCGGCGCTGAAACCCCGGGCCAGTTTCGGTTCGATAAAGCGCTGGGTGCCCCACGATGTGAGCACCTGGCCCTGATGGTCGGCGAGCATGATCAGGCAATTGGAATTGCTCAGGATGTTCTCGTAGTAGGGCAGCACTTCCTGATGGGTGGTTTGCACCAGTGAATGCTGGCTCTCCAGCAGTTGCGCGATGCCCGCGGCCGGCAATTGGTCGAATGCCGGCGTGCTCTGATGACTGAGGCCGAACGCGCGGCAACGGGACCAGGAGTCCTGGATGATGGCGTCGTGGGACAACGGCGATGCGGGTGCGGCCATGGCAGTCAGTCTCTGAATCAGCATTTTTATTGTTGTTATGGGCAGCTCGGCAACACACCGAACTACAGGTGGGAGCGGGCTTGCTCGCGAAGGCGGTGTGTCAGTCAGATCATCGCTGAATGACACACCGCCTTCG
>NZ_JAHBDE010000036.1:0-49697 GCF_019956175.1 Pseudomonas sp. BF-R-30
CCCTGGGGCTGGCGCAATTTGCCAACAGCACCAAGGGTGACCCGAACGCATTGCTGGTGGTCGGCGCGATCATGGTCGCGGGGATCGAACAGAACAAACCGCAGATCAGCCTTAAGGATGTGACGCCCATTGCCCGGCTGTTCACCGAGTACAACGTGATTGCCGTGCGCAAGGATTCGCCCTACAAGACCCTCGATGACCTGATCAAGGACTTCAAGGCAAAGCCCACCGACGTCACCTTTGGCGGTGGTTCCAAGGGGTCGATCGACCACATCGGCATCGCCGAGCTGGCTGGCAAACTGGATGTCCCGGTCAACAAGGTCAATTACATCGCCACCGGCGGCGGGGGTGAAATCGTGGCCCAGACCCTGGGCGGCCAGATCAAGGTGCTCACCGGGGGCTACGCCGAACTGGGTCAATACATCAAGAACGGCCAGATCCGGGTGCTGGCCATCGGTGCGCCCGAGCGTGTCCCGGGGATCGATGCGCCGACCCTCAAGGAAAGCGGCTACGACGTGATCATCGGCAATTGGCGCGGTGTCTACGGTGCTGCGAACCTCACAGCCGAGCAGCGTAAAGAAGTGACCGACGCGGTCGTGACCGCCAGCAAAAGCAAAGTCTGGCAAGACAACATTGAAACCAATGCCTGGACCGAGAGCGTGTTGACCGGTGATGACTTCGGCAAATTCGTCGACGAAGAGCACGTGCGTCTGCGGGCGATGCTGGTCAAGGTCGGGCTGCTTTGAGATGGCCGGGTCACGCGCAATCGTACCGACGCAATTGGCGATCGGCCTTGGACTGATCGCCCTTAGCGCCTTGCTGGCCGTAGGGGCCAACCGCTTTCCAGCCGAGATGGGCTTCGTGATTCTGCCGGCTTACGTCTATCCCTGGATCGTCGCCGGCTTTCTCGGCGTGGTGGGCCTGTTGCTGAGTTATCAGGCGCTCACCGGCGGCTTTCGCGAACTGGACAGCGGCAATGGTGCGATCCCTGGCGGTAAATCCGGAGCCGCCTGGGTTACTGGAGGGTTGGTGGGGGTGGCCCTGCTGATCAACCTGATCGGTTTCGTGCTGGCCGCCGGTTTGCTGTTCGCCTGTTCGGCGCGGGGGTTTGGCAGCCGTCATCCCGTGCGGGACCTGGCCATCGGCATTGCCTTGACCTTGCCGATCTATTGGCTGTTCAACGCCGGGCTGGGGGTTTCCCTGCCGTCGCTGATCAACATTTGGCTTTGAAAGGAGATCGACACCGTGGACATTCTTTCAAGCCTGGCGATGGGGTTTTCCTCGGCACTGACGCCGATCAATCTGATGTGGGGGTTCATCGGCTGCCTGCTCGGCACCGCCATCGGCGTATTGCCGGGGATCGGTCCGGCGCTGACGGTGGCCCTGCTGTTGCCGATCACCGCCAAGGTCGACCCCACCGGCGCCTTGATCATGTTCGCCGGTATCTATTACGGCGCACAGTTCGGTGGCTCGACCACCTCGATCCTGCTCAACACACCCGGTGAATCGTCCTCCATGGTCACGGCCCTGGAAGGCAACCTGATGGCGCGCAACGGCCGGGCGGGACCTGCGCTGGCAACGGCGGCGATAGGCTCGTTCGTCGCCGGCACCATCGCCACGATTTTGCTGACACTGTTTGCACCCGTCGTGGCCAGGCTGGCCCTGAATTTTGGGCCGACCGAATATTTCGCGATCCTGGTGCTGTCGTTCACCACCGTGTCGGCAGTGCTCGGCGCTTCGATGCTGCGCGGGTTCGCTTCGCTGGGCGTCGGGCTGACCATCGGTTTGATCGGCCTGGATTCCACCTCGGGCATTGCCCGCTACACCCTCGGCGTGCCCGAACTGGTGGACGGCATCGAAGTGGTGCTGGTGGCGGTCGGTTTGTTCGCGGTGGGCGAGGCCTTGTACAGCCTGCTCTATCAAGGGGAATCAAACGAAGGACGGCATCGCCTGACTTCGATGTGGATGACCCGCGCGGACTGGAAACGCTCGGTGCCCGCGTGGCTTCGGGGCACGCTGATCGGTTTCCCGTTTGGTTCGATTCCGGCCGGTGGCGCCGAGATTCCAACCTTTTTGTCCTATTCCGCCGAGCGCAAGCTCAGCAAGTACCCCAAGGAGTTTTCCGCCAACAAGGGCGAGGGCGCCATCGAAGGCGTCGCCGGCCCGGAAGCGGCCAACAACGCCAGCGCGACCGGGTCTTTGGTGCCGTTGCTGACCCTGGGCATCCCGACGTCCGCTACCGCAGCGATCCTGCTGGCCGCGTTCCAGAACTACAACCTGCAACCGGGGCCGATGCTGTTCGAAACCTCCGCCGACCTGGTCTGGACATTGGTGGCGTCGCTGTATATCGGCAACGTTATCCTGCTGGTGTTGAACCTGCCGCTGGTGGGGCTGTGGGTCAAACTGCTGCAAATCCCCCGGCCATACCTGAATGCCGGCATCCTGGTATTCGCCACCATCGGCGTGTATGGCATGCGCCACTCATCCTTCGACCTGATACTGATGTTGGCGATTGGCTGGGGCGGGGTGTTGATGCGGCGTTTCGACTTCCCCGTCGCCCCTGTGATCGTCGGCATGCTGCTGGGGCCGATGGCCGAGAAACAACTGCGTAACGCCTTGTCCATCAGCCAGGGCGACTGGACGGTGTTCGTCACGCAACCGATCTCGGCATTCTTCCTCGCCCTGACGCTGCTGGTGCTACTGGTGCCCTATGTGTTGCATAAACGCGGCATCAAGTTGCATGAGGATGATTGAGCAACCCCTGTGGGAGCGGGCTTGCTCGCGAAGGCGTCGGGTCAGTTGATATTTGCTTCGCTGACACACCGTCTTCGCGGGCAAGCCCGCTCCCACAGTTATTTCAGTAGCTCACGAATAGTGCGTACACCCACTCACCCTGTGGGAGCGGGCTTGCCCGCGAAGGCGGTGTGTCAGTTGACATTGATTTTGAATGTGAAGGCTTCTTCGCGAGCAGGCTCGCTCCTACAGGGTCATGCAGTGGCTTGCGCGGTGAACCACTGCATCACCGCCCCACAGGCGGGATGCGCGTTGGCCGAGGGTTGCAGGCACAGCGAGTAGATCCCCCGGGTCTTCAACGGCTCACCGAACGGAATCACCAGTTCGCCCCGTTGAATCGACTCACCCGCCAGGGTCATGTCGGTCATCGCCACACCCAGGCCCCGGGCGGCGGCATCGAGTGCCAGTTCGTCGAGGTTGAAAGGGATGTGCCGGTAGTCATGCAGCGACATGCCACCATGAGCTGACAGCCAGACCTTCCAGTCATGTTGATCGGAGGAGCGGTGCAGCAACGCGAAACCCGACAGATCTTCTTGCGAAGCCAACGGCCGGTCGTTGGTGCCGAGCCCTGGCGCGCACACGGGCACCAATGCCTCTTCGAACAGGGTCAGGCAATCGGGCGCTGTGGACGGCTCTGGCAGATAGAGAATGTAGGCGTCACTGTCGCTGGCCGGCTCGACCACTTCGGTGGCCACGGTTTCGATTGCCAGGGATACGTCCGGGTGATGCCGGTAGAAATCGCTCAGTTTGGGCAGCAGCCAGCGCACCGCCAGTGACACGTGCATGCGAATGCGGAACGGGCGTTTTTGCGGCGCGAGCCGGTCTTCGAGGGTGCGCAACTGTTCAAGGATGCTGCGGGCGCTGGCCAGTACCTGTTCGCCCTCGGCGGTCAGTTGAAGGCTGCGGCTGCTCCTGACAAACAGCGGCAGGCCAAAGTGGCTCTCCAGTTGCTGAATCTGTCGGCTCACCGCGCTCTGGGTCAGGCAGAGCTTTTGCGCCGCTTGGGTGAAGCTGCCTGACCCGGCAACCTCGACCAAAGCCTGCAAGCCCTGCAGCGAGGGCACGTGGCGAATCTTGTCCATGCGTTTTCAGAATGCCTCGATGATTTAATAACGTTGGTTACCCGCGTTTTGAGCCTTTAGATTCTAGTCATCGCCACCGTCCTCGAAAACAGCTTATGCAAATTCTGCATGCAGTGCTGTTTTGGATCGAGACGGTTCGCAGAACAAGAACCTGAGGTGACACATGGAAAATATCTGTGGCTGGATTGCGCAAGCGGGGAGTTCCCCCTTGCGCGAGCCGCTCAAAGGCGCGCAGCAAGCCGATTGGCTGGTGATCGGTGCTGGCATCACCGGCCTCAGTGCGGCGCACGCTCTGGCGCAAATGCACCCCCAGGCACGTATCGTGGTTGTTGACCGCCGGCGTGCCGCGCAAGGCGCTTCGGCTCGCAACTCCGGTTTTGTGGTGGCTCATGAGCATCCCGCTGCCGGGGAGCTACTGGGTAGCGACGGGTTCGCCGGGTATCAAGCGGATACGGCAATCGGCCGCGCAGCCGCCGACGAAGTCCGCAAGCAGATTAGCCGCCATGGCATCGAATGCGACTTCAGGGAGTCGGGCTATTTCTTCGCCGTCAGCGACCCACGCAAGCTGACTCACGTCGAAGCCAAGCTGCAGACCCTGCGTGCCGTTGGCGCCAGCGCGCAATTTCTGCAAGGCGAGTCATTGATCGAAAAACTCGGCAGCCGGCACTACCGCGCCGCGATCTGGTGCGGCAACGGCAATGCACTGCTGCAACCGGCGAAGTACGTTCGGGGCTTGCTCGATGCCTTGCCGCCGACAGTGACGGTCTACGAGAACACCGATATCGCAGGTCTTGAGCGCCTGGGCGACGGCCGGATTCGCGCCCGGGGCCAAAACGGCAGTGTCGAAGCCAGACAGGTTTTGGTCTGCCTGAACGCCTTTATCCCTCGCGCGGGCATCGATGACAGCGGCACTTTCGCAATGGAGCTCAGCGCCAGCCTTACGCGGCCGCTCAGCGATCAAGAGTTTCAAACCCTTGGTGCGCCAGCGTCCTGGGGCGTGCTGTCGACCCGCCCGTTGGGCGCCACGGTGCGCCTGACCCCGGATCGCCGGGTGATGATCCGCAACACCGCGGAATACCGCTCGCGGGATCTTTCATTGAGCGAATTGTCGATCCGCCGCCAGCACCATGTACTGGGGTTGCAACGACGTTTCCCGATGCTCGGCGAGCAGGACATCGAATACACCTGGACCGGTCATCTCAGCGCTTCGCGTTCCGGGCAGCCGTATTTCGGCAAAGTCGAGGAGGGCGTTTTCGCCGTGGCCGGGTGCAATGGTTCCGGCGTGGCACGGGGCACGCTGTGGGGCCGCTTGCTGGCGGAGCTGGCCTCGGGTCGTGATTCGCCGTTGCTGCACTCGGTCATTCAACGGGCGCAGCCAGGCTGGCTACCGCCCAAGCCGTTGCTCGACATCGGTGCCATGCTGCGTATGCGCGTGGAAGCGGTCCGGGCCAGAAGCGAAATCTGAAAACACCCGTTTCACAACAAGAACAAAAGCACTTCCCATCGAAGGTGATTCAACATGCGCTTCAATATGCTTTCCCTTGTGGCCCTGATCTCGACCTTTTCCGCCGTGACTCATGCCGACGAAACCGTCAATATTTCCAACTGGAACGGCTACATCGCCGACGACACCCTGGTCAACTTCAACAAGGAAACCGGGATCAAGGCGACCTACGACATCCACGACAGCAACGAAGTGCTGGAATCGAAGCTGATGACCGGCAACACCGGGTATGACGTGGTCAGCCCGTCGAACCACTTCCTGTCGCGCCTGATCAAGGCCGGCGCCATCCAGAAACTCGACCGGAGCCAGTTGCCCAACTGGAAAAACCTCGATCCGGCGTTGATGAAAAAACTTGAGGTCAACGATCCGGGCAACCAGTACGGCTACCCCTACATGTGGGGCACGGCGGGCATCGGTTACAACGTCGAGAAGATCAAGGCGATCTTCGGCAATACCGACGTCACCCGGTCCTGGAGCCTGTTTTTCGACGAGAACAACATCAAGAAACTCAGCGAATGTGGGGTGGCGATCATCGACAACCCGACGCAGATCCTGCCGATCACGCTTAACTATCTGGGCCTGCCGCCCCACAGCCATGAGCCTGCCGACTACAAGAAAGCCGAGCAGGCGCTGCTGAAGATCCGGCCTTACGTCCAGTATTTCCATGCGTCCAAGTACATCAGTGACCTGGCCAACGGTAACGTTTGCGCGGTGATCGGTTTCAACGGCGACATCGTGCAGGCCGCCGCCAGTGCCAGGGAGGCGAAAAACGGGATCGATATTGCCTACTCGATCCCGGAGGAGGGTTCCACCTTGTGGCTGGACATGGTCGTCATGCCCAAGAACGCGCCCCATGAGCGCAACGGCTACGCCTACATGAACTACCTGCTGGAGCCGAAGGTGATTGCCAACATCAGCAACAGCATCCATTACGCCAACCCCAACAGTGCGGCGGATGCCTTCGTTGACCCGGCGGTGAAGCAGGACCTGGCGATCTACCCGCCGAAAAACGTGATGGACAAGCTGTTCACCGTCGAGGATTTGCCCGCGGCCATCGCACGGTTGAGCACGAGGCTGTGGACCAAGCTGAAAACCAATACCTGATCGTGACGTCATGCGCATATCTGTCGCTTGAATAAAGTCAGTGTGGGAGCGGGCTTGCTCGCGAAAGCGGCGTATCAGACACCAATGCTGTCGACTGACACACCGCCTTCGCGAGCAAGCCCGCTCCCACAGGTTTTTTCAGACTGGATTTACGCTAGATGGGCTCAGGCATCGATGGCCGGGAAGTCGATGTCGGTCAGCACGGCGTTGTTCAGGTAGTTGGTCAATGTCTGCGAAGCTACATGGGCGATCACTTCGATGATCTTGCCGTCGTCGATACCGGCGGCACGCGCAGCGGCGATCTGTTCGACGGTCAGGTGGCCACGGCTTTCGGTGATCTGGCGGGCGAGGGTGGCTATGGCGTTTAGTTCACCGTGTCGTGCGCTGAGGATGTCCTGCTTCGACAGCCCGGCCTTGCCGGCGAACAGCGTGTGAGCGGCCAGGCAGTAGTCGCAGCCGTTGACCTGCGAAGTAGCCAGGGACACCGCTTCTTTTTCCGTGGCGCTCAGGGACGTCTTGCCCAGTGCGGCCGAGTTTTGCAGGTACGAGGCCAACACCGCCGGGGCGTGGGCCAATACTTTGAAGACGTTGGGCAAAAAGCCGATTTTCTTCTGCACGCCTTCCAGCAGCGGGCGGGTGGCGTCGGTGGCGTGTTCCAGGCTGATCGGGGCAATGCGAGTCATGGTGATACTCCGTGGTGTGAAGCGCGGAATGCGCTGGGTACGGAGCTGATGTTAGGGAGAACGCCTGGCTTGTTGGGTGCAAATAGTCGAGGATATGCGACAGATCGTCCAGAACTGCCTTCGGGAGCCTTGTCATGGATCGCTTGTCCACGTTGCTCACACACTTTGGCGTCAATGCCGGCACGTTCCATAGCGGCACGTTTTGCGGTACCACCGCCTTCGACGGCCAACAGGTCAGCGGTCATTTGCACCTGCTTCAGGCGGGTGAGTTGCTGCTCAGGTTGGGGGATCAGCCGGATCTGCAACTGACCGAACCGACCCTGATCTTTTTCCCCCGGCCCTATCGGCATCGCCTGTTCGCTTCAGAAGCGTCTGGCACGCAACTGGTCTGCGCGACCCTGGATTTCGACGGCGGCGCGGGCAATGCCCTGGCGGCGGCACTGCCTGATTACCTGGTGCTTAAGCTCGATGAAATCCCGGCACTGGCCGGGACTCTGGAATGGCTGTTCAACGAGGCGTTTGACGGCACATGCGGGCGTGAAGCCGTAATGGACCGGTTGTTTGAATTGCTGGTGATTCTGTTGCTGCGGCACATTCTGAGTACGGGTGGCCAGCAACCGGGCATGATGGCCGGCCTCGCCGATGCGCGCCTGGCGCGGCCCCTGAGCCTGATGCATGAAACCCCGGCCAAGGCCTGGAGCGTGGCCGAACTCTCGGTCGCCGCCAACATGTCGCGGGCCAGTTTCGCCGAACATTTTCGTCGGGTGGTCGGGCAAACGCCGGTGGATTACCTGGTGAGCTGGCGCATCAGCCTGGCGCAGAAACGCTTGCGCGAGGGCCGGCCGATTGCGCTGATTGCCGAGGAAGTCGGTTACGAAAGCCCCTCGGCGCTGGCCCGGGCGTTTCGTCGCAAGACCGGGCTCAGCCCGCGGGAATGGAGGGGCAACTGACCACCGTCTATCCCCTTTGTGGGAGCGGGCTTGCCCGCGAAGAGGCCGGCACATCCAACAGGGAGGTTGACTGACATTGCGCCTTCGCGAGCAAGCCCGCTCCCACAGTTCTGATCTTCAGTGAATGCCAATTCTGTGGCCGGCCAACATTCCTGTGGGAGCGGGCTTGCCCGCGAAGAGGTTGGCACATCCAACAGGGAGGTTGACTGACATTGCGCCTTCGCGAGCAAGCCCGCTCCCACAGTTCTGATCTTCAGTGAATGCCAATTCTGTGGCCGGCCAACATTCCTGTGGGAGCGGGCTTGCCCGCGAAGAGGTCGGCACATCCAACAGGGAGGTTGACTGACACTGCGCCTTCGCGAGCAAGCCCGCTCCCACAGTTCTGATCTTCAGTGAATGCCAATTCTGTGGCCGGCCAACATTCCTGTGGGAGCGGGCTTGCCCGCGAAGCGGCCGGCACATCCAAGAGGGAGATTGACTGACACTGCGCCTTCGCGAGCAAGCCCGCTCCCACAGGTTATGAGGTGGTTTTAGCAATGCATCAGAACTTGAACGCCTGCCGTCCTACCAGCAGCCATTTGCCGTTCTGCTTTTGCCAGATCTGGAAGTTTTCGATTTCCGTCGGCACCACCTCAGTGCCTTTGAGCGCTTGGGCCGAGAAGTGGTGGCGGACCAGCGCGACATCGCCCGAGACGGTAATGGTCTGGTTTTGCATCTCAAGGGTCTTGAAGGCGCTTTTGCCGGTTTCGATGTCGGCGATGAAGGCCTGCTTGTCCTGGATCTTGCCGCTGGAATGCCCGTAGGTCAGGTTCTCGGCGGTCAAGGCGTTCAGCTCAGGGATGTCTTTGTGCAGCATGGCCTGGGTCAGGTGGTCGACAGCCTGGGCCACGTCCTTGTCCGCGGCGGCCGGGGTGGCGGCGACGTAACCGCTGAACAGGCACAGAAAACCAATCAGCACTGTTGCTTTTTTCATGGGTGTTTCCTTGTTGTTGTAGGGATAGCGCGATGACTGCTCGAGTATTCGTCAGTCATCGTACAACGTAGCATGCGATGGAGGAAAAAAGCGAACTTGCCCGGTGACCGTACCTCGAAGTTAAAAGGGGGATGTCCTGACTTCGAGGTATTGCGCCATGCAGCCTGACCCGCGTTTACGGCACGACCTGACGTTGCTCATGGTGTTTCTGGTGATTGTCGTGGTGTCGGGTTTTGCTCCCCGCAGCCGGGTGGACTGGGCGCTGGAGAACCTGCTGGTGCTGTTGCTGGTGGGGACGCTGGTGGCGGTTTCACGGCGGTTCCGCTTGTCGGCGACGTCTATCACGCTGGTGTTTGCGTTTCTGTGCGTACATGAACTGGGCGCCCACTACACCTATTCCCTGGTGCCTTACGAACAATGGTCTTCGGCGTGGTTGGGCTTCAGTTTCGACCAGGCGACAGGTGCTCATCGCAATCACTACGACCGCCTGGTACATCTGAGCTATGGGCTGCTGCTGGTTTATCCGGTGCGCGAAGTGCTGTGGCGCCTGACGCCGCTGCGCGGGTTCTGGCTGTTTTTCGTGACCCTGAACATCATGCTGTCGACATCCGCCTTGTACGAACTGGTGGAATGGATCGGCGGGGCTTTCCTGGGCAAAGACACGGCGAAGGCCTTCGTCGGTGCGCAAAACGATCCCTGGGATTCGCAAAAGGACATGGCCATCGCGGTTGCCGGTGCGTTTGTCAGCCTGTTGCTGGTGTCTTTGCGGGGCATGGCGCAAAAGCAACCGGTGACGACTGCAAGGTGATCGGGTGGACGGCTTCGGCGGGGCAGTTGTCGCGGTCGGTTGATCGGTTCAGGTTTTGAGGTGGAGGTTGCCTGACAGGACGCCTTCGCGAGCAAGCCCGCTCCCACAAGGGATCTTCGGCATAGGGAGATCCTCTGTGGGAGCGGGCTTGCTCGCGAAGGCGGCAGACCATACAACGCAAAACTACGGGCTACAGGTATTTGTCCGTCACAGCCCCCTCCGAAGCACTGGAAACCGTCTTCGCATACTTGGCCAGCACCCCGCGCTTGTATTTTGATTCCGGCCGCACCCAGCGCGACTTGCGCTCGGCCAGCACGGCATCGGAGACATCCACCGTGATCAGCCGGGTTTCAGCATCGATGATGATCCTGTCGCCATTCTCGACCAGCGCAATCGGCCCGCCCTCAAAGGCCTCCGGCGTGATATGCCCGACCACAAACCCGTGGGAACCACCGGAAAAACGCCCGTCGGTGATCAGCGCCACCTCCTTGCCCAGGCCCTTGCCCATGACCGCCGACGTCGGCGAGAGCATTTCGCGCATACCCGGACCGCCCTTTGGCCCTTCGTAACGGATCACGATCACTTCGCCGGGCTGGACTTCGCCATTGAGAATGCCGGCCAGCGCACCTTCTTCACCGTGATAGACCCGGGCCGTGCCTTCGAAGCGCAGGCCTTCCTTGCCGGTGATCTTGGCCACGGCGCCAGTGGGCGAGAGGTTGCCGCGCAGAATGACCAGGTGGGAGTCCTTTTTGATCGGCTGGTCGAAAGGCCGGATCACGTCCTGGCCGGCCGGGTAGTCGGGCACGCTGGCCAGGTTTTCCGCCAGGGTCTGGCCGGTGACGGTCAGCACATCGCCGTGCAGCATGCCGGCATCGAGCATGCGCTTCATCAGCGGTTGAATGCCGCCGATGGCCACCAGCTCGCTCATCATGTATTTACCGCTGGGGCGCAGGTCGGCGACCACCGGGGAAACCTTGCCCAGCTCGACGAAGTCATCCAGGGTCAGTTCGACATCCACCGCATTGGCCATGGCCAGCAGATGCAGCACGGCATTGGTCGAGCCGGCGAGGGCGATCACCACGCGGATGGCGTTCTCGAAGGCTTTGCGGGTCATGATGTCGCGAGGTTTGAGGTCGAGTTTGAGCAACTCCATGACCTGCTGGCCGGCGCGGAAACTGTCCGACGCCTTGTCGGCGCCGATGGCGTCCTGGGAGCTGGAACCAGGCAGGCTCATGCCCAATGCCTCAATGGCCGAGGCCATGGTGTTGGCGGTGTACATCCCGCCACAGGAACCGGGGCCGGGAATCGCCACTTCCTCGATCTGCTTGACCTGAATCTCGCTGATGTCGCCCCGAGCGTGTTGGCCCACGGCCTCGAACACGGAAATGATGTCGGTGTGGCCAGCCCCCGGCTGGATGGTGCCGCCATAGACAAAGATCGACGGTCGGTTCAGCCGCGCCATGCCGATCAGGCATCCCGGCATGTTCTTGTCGCAGCCGCCGATGGTCACCAGGCCGTCGAAGCCTTCGCAACCGGTGACCACTTCAATGGAGTCGGCGATCACCTCGCGGGACACCAGCGAATACTTCATGCCTTCGGTGCCGTTGGCGATGCCGTCGGAAATGGTGATGGTGTTGAAGATCACGCCCTTGGCACCGGCGGCATTCGCGCCTTTTTCGGCTTCGAGCGCCAGCTTGTCGATGTGCATGTTGCAGGGCGTGACCATGGCCCAGGTCGAGGCGATGCCTACCTGCGGCTTGGTGAAGTCTGCATCGGTAAAGCCCACGGCCCGCAGCATGGCGCGTGCCGGTGCGGCCTCTACGCCGTCGATTACCTGAGAGGAGTACTTGCGCAGATCGTCTTTGTCGCTCATGACTGCTCCTATCGCTGATGGCTGTTGCTCACACACTCGTTGAGAAAAACAGGAAGAGTATAGAAGGCCGGGCGCCCGGGCCCGGGCTAACCGGTCGGGAACAGACGCGCGGGTAAGCCTTGTCGTGATATTCTTCGCGACAACTTGGTTTGATCTATTCAGTTTTCCTGTCCTTGAGACGGGCGAGCAGAATCACTGTCGCTCAAGTAGCTGAAGCCAATAAAGATAAAAAGTCAGTTCAGAAGGGACATTAAAGTGGGGTCGATGCGGTTCGTCGGCCTTGTGTGCCCACCCTGCAATCCTTGAGTGCCGCACCCGTGACTGCCGTGAAACACGGGGTTGTGCGCATGAGGACGGAAGGGCGGATGGCGTTTTATCATAGGTGCTACAGATGTTTAAGAAAGTGAACACAGCCCTGCTGGGGCTGGCCTTGTCGTTGGGGATGACGACAGCCCAGGCCGAAGAAGCCAAGAAAGTCGACGTACTGCTGATCGGCGGCGGCATCATGAGCGCGACCCTGGGTGTGTGGCTCAATGAGCTGGAACCCGGCACTTCGATGGAAATGATCGAGCGCCTCGACGGCGTCGCCCAGGAAAGCTCCAACGGCTGGAACAACGCCGGTACCGGTCACTCCGCCCTGGCCGAGCTGAACTACACCCCTGAAGACGAGAACGGCAAGGTTTCGATCCCGAAGGCCGTTGAAATCAACGAAGCGTTCCAGATCTCCCGTCAGTTCTGGGCCTGGCAGGTTCAGCAAGGCGTGCTGAAGAACCCGCGTTCGTTCATCAACTCCACACCGCACATGAGCTTCGTGTGGGGCGATGACAACATCAAGTTCCTGAAAAAACGCTACGAAGCCCTGCAAGCGAGCCCGCTGTTCGCTGGCATGCAGTACTCCGAAGACCCGGCTGTGATCAAAAAGTGGGTGCCGCTGATGATGGAAGGGCGTGACCCGAGCCAGAAGATCGCGGCCACCTGGAGCCCGCTGGGTACCGACGTGAACTTCGGCGAAATCACCCGCCAGTTCGTTGCGCACCTGCAAACCACGCCGAAGTTCGACTTGAAGCTGTCCAGCGAAGTACAGGACATCACCCGGAACGAAGACGGCAGCTGGCGTGTCAGCTACAAAAACCTGAAAGACGGCAGCAAGACCGAAACCGACGCCAAGTTCGTGTTCATCGGCGCCGGCGGCGGTGCCCTGCACCTGCTGCAGAAGTCCGGCATTCCTGAAGCCAAGGAATACGCAGGCTTCCCGGTAGGTGGCTCGTTCCTGGTGACCGAGAACCCGACCATCGCCGAGCAACACCTGGCCAAGGCCTACGGTAAAGCCTCCGTTGGTGCACCGCCGATGTCGGTTCCGCACCTGGACACCCGCGTGCTGGACGGCAAGCGCGTGATCCTGTTTGGCCCGTTCGCGACCTTCAGCACCAAGTTCCTGAAAGAAGGTTCGTACCTGGACCTGCTGACCACCACGACCACCCACAACGTGTGGCCAATGACCAAGGTCGGCATCAAGGAATACCCGCTGGTCGAGTACCTGGCAGGCCAGTTGATGCTGTCTGACGAAGACCGCCTCAACGCCCTGAAGGAATACTTCCCGAACGCCAAGGCTGAAGACTGGCGCCTGTGGCAGGCCGGCCAGCGCGTGCAGATCATCAAGCGTGACGAAGCCGCCGGTGGCGTGCTGAAACTGGGCACCGAAATCGTCGCTTCGCAAGACGGCAGCATCGCCGGCCTGCTGGGCGCCTCCCCAGGCGCTTCGACCGCCGCACCGATCATGCTGACCGTGCTGCAGAAAGTGTTCAAGGACAAGGTCGCGACCCCTGAGTGGCAGGCAAAACTGCACCAGATCGTACCGAGCTACGGCACCCAGCTGAACGCCAGCCCCGAGAAGGTTGCTGAAGAATGGGCCTACACCGCCAAGGTGCTGGAACTGACTCCGCCACCAGCGGTGATTGCGCCGGCTGTGAAGCCAGTGACTGTCGATACGGATGCGAAAGCGCCGAAGGCTAATGCTGCGAGTGATATGGCTCTGTAACTAGAAGCTAAATCAAAAAAAGCCCACTGAACCGGCGACGGTCAGTGGGCTTTTTTGCTCTCGGATCCCTCGAAATACCCCTGATTCCCTGTAGGAGCGAGCCTGCTCGCGAAAAACGCCAGGACAACGCGGGCACTCAGGCAGCGCGCGTTATCGTTGACGTCCATCGCGAGCAAGCTCGCTCCTACAAGCAGGCGTTTATGCAATTTGGACAGACCATTGCCTTGGCGGCAGCAGGCGAGGGCAGTTTTTAGACTGATGTGAAAAAGCCCACTGAACCGGCGACGGTCAGTGGGCTTTTTTGCTCTCGGATCCCTCGAAATACCCCTGATTCCCTGTAGGAGCGAGCCTGCTCGCGAAAAACGCCAGGACAACGCGGGCACTCAGGCAGCGCGCGTTATCGTTGACGTCCATCGCGAGCAAGCTCGCTCCTACAAGCAGGCGTTTATGCAATTTGGACAGACCATTGCCTTGGCGGCAGCAGGCGAGGGCAGTTTTTAGACTGATGTGAAAAAGCCCACTGAACCGGAGACGGTCAGTGGGCTTTTTTGCTCTCGGATCCCTCGAAATACCCCTGATTCCCTGTAGGAGCGAGCCTGCTCGCGAAAAACGCCAGGACAACGCGGGCACTCAGGCAGCACGCGTTATCGTTGACGTCCATCGCGAGCAAGCTCGCTCCTACAAGCTGGCGTTTATGCAATTTGGACAGACCATTGCCTTGGCGGCAGCAGGCGAGTGCAGTTTTTAGACTGATGTGAAAAAGCCCACTGAACCGGCGACGGTCAGTGGGTTTTTTTGTGGGCGATGGCACAGGCAACGCTTTGAGCTCGGAGCGTCTACGCCGGCCGTAACGGGGGTTCCTGTCATCAATTGTCAAGTCACTGACGCTCAATGAGAAGCAGGCACTTTGGCCCTGACGATACTGGTTTGTTTTCCGACCTCGGTAAGGCGAAACCGTAAGCCTGATACCTCTCCGCCCTGGCGGGAATTTGTAGGAGCGAGCTGGCTCGCGATGGACTCAAGTGCGCTGCGTTTAGTCAGTAAGCACGCGTTTTCGTTAACGACCATCGCGAGCAAGCTCGCTCCCACAGTCAGTTGCATCTCAATAAAACAATCATAGAGAGCGCAGAATGAAGTTCAGTTTTGTAGACAGCAGCCAGCCGAGCCGCCGGCGGGTTTTACGCGATGCTTTCACTTTGGCTTTGGCGGCCTCGCCGTTGGCAAGCCTGGCCAGGGCAGCCGACGAATCCGCAGCGGCCAGCGAATCCGTCGAAGACGTGACCTTTGCCGCAGGCCCACGACCGCTGGTGCAATACCCGCAAAAACGCCCGTTGACCCTGGTGACCACTCGGCCGCCGCATCTGGAGACGCCGTTCCCGGTCTTCAACGAAGGACCGATCACGCCCAATGACGCCTTTTTCGTGCGTTACCACCTGGCCAATTTCCCGACCAGCATCGATCCGGACAGCTACAGCCTGACGATCAAGGGCTCGGTCGACACACCGCTGTCACTCTCCCTTGCCGAGCTCAAGGCCCTTGCCGCACCGGTAGAAGTGGTGGCCGTCAATCAGTGTTCGGGTAACAGCCGTGGCTTCTCGATGCCTCGAGTGTTCGGCGCGCAGTTGGGCAATGGCTCCATGGGCAATGCGCGCTGGGTGGGCGTGCCGCTCAAGGCTGTGCTGGAAAAGGCCGGTGTGAAAGCCGAGGCCCGGCAAGTGACCTTCCGTGGGCACGATAAACCGGTGTTGCCAAGCACGCCGGAGTTCATCAAGGCGCTGGACATCAGCCATGCCATGGACGGCGAGCCCATGATCGCGTGGTCGATGAATGGCACCGACCTGCCATTTCTCAACGGATACCCGATTCGTCTGGTGGTGCCAGGCTACTTCGGCACGTACTGGGTCAAGCACCTGAGTGAGATCGAAGTCGTCGACCACACCTACGACGGTTTCTTCATGGCCAAGGGTTATCGGGTTCCGGATAACGATTGCTTCTGTATTGCCCCGGGCACCACGGCGGCGAAAACCCAGCCGATTTCCAGATTGCCGGTCCGCAGCTTCATCACCAGCGTTAAACACGGCGATGTATTGCCGCTGAACAAAAGCGTGGTGCTCAAGGGCATCGCGTTCGACGGTGGCGTTGGGGTCAACAAGGTGGAGGTGTCGATCGACGGCGGAAAAACCTGGCGTGAATCCACGCTCGGGCAGGACCTTGGCCGTTACTCCTTCCGTGAGTGGACACTGCCGATCACCTTTACCGGCAAGGGCGCCACACCGTTGATGGTGCGGGCCAGCAACAGTGCTGGCGAGACGCAACCGCTGCAGGCTGACTGGAACCCAGCGGGCTACCGCCGCCACGTCGTCGAAACCACCCACGTGACCGTCGCCTGAGGAGGGCCGCATGAAACTTGTGAAATGCATGACCGCCTTGCTCTGCGCGGCTCAGGTTTGTCTGGCGACCCTGGCTGGCGCCGCACCGCTGACCATCACGCTGCCGCCTGAAACGGCTGCGTTCAAGCCCAGCACGATGCCTGGCTACGCTTTGGCGCAGCAGAAGTGTTCCGTCTGCCATTCGGCCGACTACATCAACTTCCAGCCGCCAGGCCTGAGCCTGGCGCAGTGGACCGCCGAAGCGGGCAAGATGCAGCACGTGTACGGAGCCCCGATCAGCGACCGGGATGTGAGTGTTATCGGCGCTTACCTGGCGGTGACCTACGGCAGTGCGAAGGCCAATGATGCCGATGTTCTGGCGGCCTCGAACGCCCCGGTGGTGGCTGGGGCTGGGGCAAATGTCGACGCCAAGGCTTTGCTGCAGAACAACGCCTGTCTGTCCTGCCACGCGATCGATCACAAAGTGGTAGGCCCGGCCTACCGCGACGTGGCGGCCAAATATGCCAAGGACCCGCAGGCAATGGACAGGCTTATGTCCAGCATCCAGCACGGTGGCAGCGGGAAGTGGGGGGATGTGCCCATGCCGCCTTTCGCGCAGTTGAGCCCGGACGACCTGAAAAGCCTGGCGACTTTTATCCTGCAGCAGTAGGTCAGTCTCAGCCTGATGCGAAAAGCCCACTGAACCGGCGACGGTCAGTGGGCTTTTTTTGCGAGCGCGGGTTTGTTCAAGACATCGAGGAGTGGGTTGCACTGAAGCGCTTGAGAATATCCTGGTACATTTTCGTCCGTCGATGACCTTGGCCATAACCGCCCGCAGCAGCGACGGTGCCAGACTGGACGTGGTCCAGGTACTTGAAGATTTTGCCGGGCGAAAGGAACACGACTTTGTAGCCAAGCCTGATCACGCGGTCTTGCAGCTCATAACCGGGCACACGGTCATCGATCTGAAAATGCAAACCCTGCTGCTTCATCAGCCTGGCATTCCATAGCGTGCAAAAGCTTTTCAAGTGGGTTTCCCGGTAGGGTTTCGGCTCCTTCGAGCGCAGGCCGAGCGATTGCTTCAGGCGTCGGTAGTGGTGCTTGATCAGGCGTGAAGTGAAGCGCCAAACGGTCCTTGGCAGTCCGCGGTTGAGTTGCTCCGTGCAACCGACCGCGATGACGTTTTGATCCTTGGTGCAGTGGTCCATCATCATCGCAAAGACGTTTGCATCGAAGACGAACGTGTCGGTGTGCATCAGGAACAGGTAGTCGGTATTGACCCTGGCCAGCGCCATGTCCAGCGCTTTGCCATGGGCGATGTGCCCCGGTTCTTTGGTGGGGGCATCGCGTTCGATCAGGTTGATCCAGTCGAGCGAGCGCAAATACTCGACGCTGGCGTCCGCCGAACCGTTATCGACCACCCAGACCGCAATGCCTGATTTTTGGACATGCTCCTGCAACAGTTCCAGGCAGATCCTGGTGAGCTCCGGGGTTTTGTAATTAACCAGAACGATGCTGAATGGTGGCTTGGCGTTTGTATCGACACTACCCATCTTCGAAATGCTCGACGACTCAAAAGAGTCGAAGACTAAAGGGGCAACCTTAGTTCAAGCTTAATTTCACCTGGGCGACACGACGCTGGCTATCGCTGCCTGACGCCTTCGAATGAACCTGTACGCACTTCGCCACTGCGGATGTAGCGGGCGATCAGCACACCCCCGGGTGAGCTGATCAAATTCACCAGGGTGAAGGCAGACGCTTGTGCGTTGTCGTCGAACAGGCGCTTGCCGCGCCCCAGCAGGATGGGATGAATCATCAGCCGCAGCTCGTCCACCAGGCCGGCGGCAAGCAGTTGGCGCACCAGATCGCCGCTGCCTTGGGTCAGTAGCTGAGGACCGTCCTGGCGTTTAAGCGCGTTGATCGCGTCGACCAGGTTGCCCTTCAGCGCATGACTGTTGTGCCAGGCCAGCGAGTCGGCGTGATGAGTGGCCACATGCTTGGGAACGGCGTTGAACAGGTCAGCGATGGTGTGATGGGTTGAATCGGCCTGAATGTTCGGCCAATAGGCGGCGAAGATGTCGTAGGTGCGACGCCCCAGCAGCAACTCGAATGGCTGTGAAAACAGGTCCATTACGGCCTGGCCGGTGGTTTTGTCGGCGTAGGGCACGATCCAGCCACCGAAGCGGAATCCGCTACTGCAATCCTCCTCAGGCCCGCCGGGCGCTTGCATGACGCCGTCCAGACTCACGAACGCGGCAACGGTCAGTGTGCGCATGCTCTTCTCCTGATTCATTCCGGTTTAAGCGTTTAGACAGGGAAGTCTGCAATTCCTTGAGACCGTTCCCTGAAAGGTAGTCGAACCAGACGCTGTGAAATCGACAACAAAGTGCGCGGCCCATATACGACGAAAGTCTTATGGTGGTCTGTGTAGGTGCGTGTTAGCGAGGATTTGTCTTGAAGATGCAATTGCAAATTTGTATCATTCGGTTTCAATTCAGCGAAGCAGGGAACGCAGCGCCAAAACAATAATAAGGTCAAGGCAATGCTCAAAATGCTTCTCGTGTACGGTCATCTGCTCGCTACGTGTATTGCCCTGGGGAGGGTGTTGCAGGCGGATCACAAGCTTTGGAGTTGGCGCAAGGAAATACTGGACCAGGCGAGGCTTGAATACCTCGATGAAACTCAGAAGATCGTCAGCCTTGCACTGCTGGCCCTTTGGGCAAGTGGACTGTTGCTGGTGCTTCAGGGTTACCTCAATGAAGGCGACGCGTATCTGCTCAATCAGAAACTATGGGCCAAGGTGACGGTCGTCGCGCTGCTGAGCCTCAACGGTGCACTCTTGCATCGAGTCGGCTTCCCGCTGCTGCAGAAGGCTCCATTCGTCGCGCTGCGCAGTGCAGGCCGCACGCGGCTCGCCTTGTTGGGTGCGCTTTCCATGAGCGGTTGGCTATTCGCCGCTTTCCTGGGCGTGGCTCGAGCCTGGAATCACGTGTTGCCTTACCTGCATGTGATGGGCGCATTCGTCGCATTCTCGTTTCTGGCCTGTTGCGTGGCACTGGCAGTTGCCGGCAGGGCGGGCAGTGTCGGTGCGCAAAAAAACTCGGTACCGGGGTAGCGATCCATTCCTGTAAATTCGCGCCAGCTTCATTGCGCGGGAAAAGTTCCCGCGCATGAAATTCAGGCGAAGCTGTAAGTCTGACGAATTGCTCCCAAGCTGCTCCCGGATAGCAACGGGTATTGCGTTGGCACGGCTCTCGGTAAATTCATGGGATTATTTCCCACGCGGCTATACTGGGGTTATCTACCCAGGAATTCGCTGAATGCAATCGTCAACGCTGCCCACCTCGCTCCTCAAAGCCTTGCGGCATGTCATGCAGCCGCTGGTGCGCCTGATGCTGCGCAAAGGCGTCACCTACCTGGTGTTTGCCGACCTGCTCAAGGAGGTTTTCGTCGAAGTGGCGGACCGTGAGTTCCGCCTGGGCGAGAAGGCACCGACCGACAGCCGCATCAGCCTGCTCACCGGTGTGCACCGCAAGGATGTACGGCGCTTGCGCAATACCGCTGATCCGGCTGCTTCCACGCTTCCGGAAAACATCACGTTTGGTGCACAACTGGTCAACGCCTGGGCCAGCGCGCCTTTCTGCAACGACGCCGGCCAGCCACTGCCGTTGCCTCGATTGGCCAGTGTCGGCGGCGACCGTTCCTTTGACGCCTTGGTGGCGAAGGTCAGTACCGATATCAGGGCGCGGGTGGTGCTGGACGAGTGGCTGCGCCTGGGGGTCGTGCGCCTTGACGAACAAGAGCGCGTGCACCTTGAAGCCCAGGCCTTCGTGCCACAAAAGGGTTTCGATGAGAAAGCGGCTTACCTGGGGCACAATCTGCACGATCATGCCTGCGCTGCGGTTCACAACCTGAGCAGCGAAGCCCCGGCCTTTTTTGAACGCAGCGTCCACTATGACGCACTGGCCCCGATGAGCGTCGAGGCGTTACGCGAGGCCGTGGCCAGCGAGGGAATGCAGGCCCTGTTGAGCTTCAACCGACTCGCCGCCGAACTGGAGTCCCGGGACCTGCCCAGCCTTCAACCGCGCCAGCGCATCACAGTCGGCTTGTACTTCTACACTGAAGCTTCCGATCCCAATTCGCCAACAGCCCCTGAACCATGACCGTCAAATTGCGCCTGATTCGTGCAATCGCCCTCGTTCTGGGCCTCGGGCTTGCAAGTGTGTTGCAAGCCGCCCCAGCCTGTGTCAGCCAGAATGATGCGGGCACCAGCGAAGTGCCGGTCATCCAGGCACCTGGTGGCACCGGCGGCACGGGCGCAACACCTGGCGGCATGGGCGGTACCGGCATCGACACCGACAACGGCGGGATCGGTGGTACCGGCGCACCACTGAAAAAGAGCCCAGGCGGCATTGGCGGCACCGGTGCCGTTGCAGGCGGAGTGGGTGGCACGGGCATCAGCAACGATAACGGAGGAATCGGTGGCACCGGCATTGTCGGCACCATCACCGGGTTCGCCTCGATCTGCGTCAATGGCGTGGAAGTGCACTTCAACAAAAACGTTCCTGTCAGCGAGAACGGCATCGCCAGCTCCAGTGCCCGCCTGGCGGTAGGCCAAGTGGTTGCCGTGGAAGCGTTCAATTCCCGGCGTGGTCTGGAGGCCGGGCGCATTTCTATCCTGCACGCCTACGAAGGCCCTTTGACAGCCCTGCCGCGCGACTCCATGCCGATGCGCGTCATGGGGCAACCGGTACGCCTGGCCAACGGTGCCCAGGTCGCTGCCGGCCTGCGTCCGGGGGATCCCGTGCGGGTCAGCGGGCTACGCGATGCTCGTGGCGAAGTGGTGGCCAGCCGCATCGACCGGGCGCCCGGCCTCAAGGAGGCCAGTGCCATCGGCCCGGTGGATCGCAGTGGCTATCTCCAGGGGCTCAAGCTCAGCAATCACCCAGGCCCGGCGCAGGAAATGCTGGTGCGCGGCCATTGGTCCGGTCGCGAGCTGGACGTGAACCAAAGCCGCCCCGATCCGAGCCTGCCTTTCATTGGCCGGGCACACAATGCGGTGATCGAGGGCCTGGTACAGATCCGGCAGGACCGCCATTTGGTGGTGGGCGGCATTAATGTGACGCTGGCGCACGACACCGTGTTTGTCGGTGTGCAGGCTTCGGAGCTGGCGCTGGATCGACGGGTGCGGATCAACGGCGTGTTCACCGGCGCGCGGGAGGTGCAGGCAACGCGTGTTGAATTGCCCCGCGATCGCTCCGATTCGCCAGCGAGCAACCGGCACGGCCGACACGGCACCAACGAGCAAGACACCGACGACTCAAGTGGCTCGGGCAACTCGATCGACTCAAGCGGCTCCGACAACTCCGGCAACTCTGACAGCTCGGGGAGTTCAGGGAGCTCGGGCGGTGACAGGAGCGGCCGCTCCGAGAGCGAAGGCCGCGTTGTCGACGATACTCGCCACGGGGGGAGTGACAGTCATGGCGGTGGCGACAAGATTGAACGCGTGGACGTGGACGTGGACGTGGACAAGTCCGGCAAGTCAGAGCGAGTCGAGAGGGTCGAGAGGGTCGAGCAATCCGGCAAAGTCGAGAAAGTGGAGAGGGTGGAGAGGGTGGAGAAGGTAGAGAAGGTGGAGAAAGTCGAACGTCCGGAGAAAGTCGAGAAAGTTGATCGGCCAGAAAAGTTTGAGAAGATAGACAAAGTTGATCGGCCAGAAAAAGTTGAGAAGATCGAAAAAGTCGAGCCGGTTGAAAAAGTCGATCGCTCCGGCAAGTCGGGTTAAGCAGTGCAGTCATGATGCACTTTCGTCATAAGTAACTAGGCTGGGTAAGTCACGCAACAAAACATGCGTGTGAACTTCGATGACGTCAGACACGAGGTGAACATGGACCCCAAGCGCATCCTGCTCGTCGGTTGGCTTGCCAGCCTGGCCTTGCCGACCTTGGCCGATACCTTTACGACCTCGATCGGAACCGACTACTCCCGGGGCGACTATGGCACCGGTACGACTTCCGAAACATGGTACGTCCCGCTGGTGGGCAGATACGAAACCGGCCCCATGACCTACAAGCTCACCGTGCCCTGGCTACGCATCACCAATCCTTCGGTCGGCCCTGACGGCGAACCGCTGCCCGGCGGTTGCGGCAAGGTGGAAAGCGGTCTGGGCGACACCGTTGCCGGTGCCGGCTATGCCGTGCTGGACGGCAGCGTTGGAGGGC
The DNA here is from genome assembly GCF_019956175.1 of Pseudomonas sp. BF-R-30. NCBI lineage: Bacteria > Pseudomonadati > Pseudomonadota > Gammaproteobacteria > Pseudomonadales > Pseudomonadaceae > Pseudomonas > Pseudomonas sp. BF-R-30. The sequence goes on from NZ_JAHBDE010000036.1 coordinate 22,399, forward strand.
TGTTCGTGGACCTGGTCGGCAAGGTCAAGTTGCCCACCGCCGACGAAGACGAGTGCCTGGGCACCGGCAAAACCGACTATTCCGCCCAGGTCGATGTCGCCAAAGCCTTCGGTCCTGTGACCGGGTTCGCGACCCTGGGCTGGAAAAAGTTCGGCGACCCGTCGGGCTCCGACTTCGACAACCCGATATTCGCCGGCCTGGGCTTTGCCATGCCCGTGTTCGTGCGCACCACGGCGGGCGTGTCCTATGACTGGCGGCAGAAGGTCGTTTCCACGGGTGACGAAATCAAGGAACTGACGCTCTTCCTCACGCACAAGCTCAATCAGGAATGGAAGTTTCAGTTGTATGCCGTCAAGGGCTTTTCCGACGCCAGCCCGGACGGCGAGGCCGGGCTGTTGCTCAGCCACGCTTTCTGATTCCTGGCCATTGCCTGTCAGGTAACTTCCAGCATTGATGCGTTTCACCGCCTCGACTCAGGCCCTTGCCTCACTCCCGGGCGTTTTGCAGTTCAGTTTTTCTTCTTGATCAGTTTATTGATGTAGTACTTCAGGCTCAAACGATCCTTGGGCCTTGGTTTGTAGTGGGTTTTGTTTCTTTGTGCCGGATCGATCGCCATGGTTCCCGCGGTGTAGTAATAAAGCGCGATAGACCTGCGGGTGATGTGTTCCGGAGTCGTTAAAGGCTCCGGGTGCCCATGATTGCTGTCCTTGTCTGTGTTGAAAATGACACAGCGATTGTAAATGGGCAGGACTTTTTTAAGGCAGGTCTTCATGCCGACATCCCAAAGTTCCAGGTTGCCGCCGTATTCCTCTTGCCAGTCTTCATTCAGATAAATGATGATGTTCAGTCTGCGTTCAACATTAAGTTTTTTGTTGAGCCGGAAGTCCGAGTGCACCCCCAGGAAACCACCGCTTTTCGTTTCGTGCAGGCCGCCACCGGTAAAGTAGGGGTCGGGTATCAAACCTTCGATGCCTGTGAGCTTTTCAAGAAACTGCAACATGGGGGCCGAGTTAAAGGCGTTGAAAACAGTCTTCAAATAGGGGTCGCATTCGTTGGGACTGATTTGACGTTTGCGTTGACCTTTATAGCCGCGCTCGTAGAGCATTTCGTTGTTGGTTGGCTCGACCGGGAAATGCGAGCAGATGCTCGCAATCAGGTCTTCGTGCAAGAAGTTGTCGATGACTATGTGCGGAAATGGCGTAGCCTGAACATAGCTATCGGTCAATGAGGCACCAAAGGCGCTGGCGGCATTCTGGTCGAAATCAAGCTCCGGGGACAGGGTGATAGGTAGTGCCTGAGTGATGGGTGCCATTACCGCTCCAATGACCTGATATAAAAACCTGTGGGTGACTTCATGCAGCGTTGAATGCACTGCTCGTTGCGTCTATTCGCAACTCAATTTGTTCTGTCGTCCTTGTTCAGACGCTTAAGGATGTTGTTGTACATTTTGGTTCGTCTATGATTTTTAGCATAGCCGCCAACCGCTGCAACAGTGCCGGACTGAATGTGATCCAGATAGCTGAAAATTTTACGCGGTGAAAGCATTTCAACGGCATAACCCAGTTCGGTCATGCGGTCCTGAAGCGTATAGCCTGGCACGCGATCATCCATCGAAAAGTGCATGTTGTGCTGTTTTACAAGTTTGCAGTTCCACAATGTGCAGAAACTTTTCAAGTAGACTTCTTTGTACGGCTTTGGTTCTCTGGAGCGCAATCCCATGGAGATTTTCAGGCGTCTGAAGTGATGCTTGAATAGTCGTGAGCTATAGCGCCAGACAGTTCTGGCGGTGCCGCGGTTAATTTGCTCGACACAACCGACGGCCACGACTTTTGGGTTTTTCAAACATTTATTCAGCATCATCGGAAAAACATTCTTGTCGAAAACAAATGTATCGGTGTGCATCAGGAATAAATAATCGGTGTCAATACGCTCGAGAACCAGGTCAAGTGCCTTGCCATGGGCAATATGGCCCGCTTCTGGTTCAGAAACAGAGCGTTCAATCAAATTGATCCAGTCAAGCGTTCGTAAGTACTCAGTGCTCTCATCGGCGGAATAGTTGTCAACCACCCATACCGGGACGCTGTTGCTGCCAAAATGCTGGTGTAATAAGTCCAGGCATATCTTGGTGATTTCAGGTGTTTTGTAATTTACTATAACTATGCTGAAGGTTTTGGAGTTTTCAGTCAGTAAATCAGGGTTGTTCATCGTTCAGGTGCTCAATGTTATTCTATTTAATTGTATGAGTTAACTTGTATACAATTTTTTCTTGTTTGCCGCGCAAAATCTTGCATGGCCATAGAGCACAATTTTTTAAGTCGCTTTGTCATGCATAATAACCACGGGCTGCTCAGACCCGATGGAGAGCAGTAGAAGCGGACTTCATCGTATAAGGATCTGCTCTGCAGGTAAACATTTTGACTTGATTCGTTACATCAGGAGGCTGGCCGGGCCAGCATCCCGGGACGGTGTGAACTGCTCTTGCGCAAGGCATTCAGGCAATTTGTTACGTCATGTGGTGTGCCAGCACGTTCTGCAATTCACTGCTTGTAGCCAATCTGCCGCAACAGGTTCTTGCGCCACAGGATGTCTTCATCGCCTTCGATGTCATTGGCACAAAAGCCATCCACTACACCAAGGATCGCTCGCCCTTGCTGCGTCTCAGCGAGAATCACTTCGGTTGGATTGGCTGTTGCACAAAAAATACGGCATACCTCTGGAACCATTTTGATGGTGTTCAACACGTTCAGCGGATAGAAACCGTCGCCCAGGAAAATGATGAAACTATGGCCGGCGGCGATGGCTTTCGCATTTTTCTGTGCAAGTTCAATCATTGAGCTATCGGTGCCAGACCATCGCACCAGGCATTGACCAGAGGCTTCACAAAAGGCCACGCCAAACTGGATACCTGGCACGGTATTGACCAGCGCTTCGTGGATGTCCTCGACGGACTTGATGAAGTGCGTCTGGCCCAGAATGAAGTTCGTCGCATCCGGCTTTTCGATTTTCAACGTGATGAGTTGCATCTCAAACGCCTCCTTTCACGATGTTGCCAGGAGAGCCTGGCCACAAACCAAGCATAGCTACTCATTGGTTGTTGCTGCGTCCTCTGTCTGTTTTTGGCCAATTGCTCAACGCGTGCCTTGGACCTGATATGTGGTCGTTGACACTTGGGCTGAGGGTACTAATCTAAGGTGTGTGGGAATATTTCCCACGCAAAGATACCAGCTGGCTTTGAGGGATCGTACGGATACCGCAGTGGCTCGTTATTGCTGCAGATTGATGGCCGTGCCGGTTGGCGGGCCGCTCCAATGGGCGGCCGGGAACTCACTGGACATTGCGTTCGATACGGAGGTGAAAACGCAACTCCAATCGGAGGTGCATCATGCTGCTCAAGAAATGTTTGTTGGCTCTGGCAATAGGCGGGGTCCTGTCGGCATCGACTGTCCTTGTGCCCGATTACATCAGTAGTTTCTCCAGCGTGTATGCCAAAGATGGCGGCAGCGGCAGCGGCGGTGGTGGTAGCGGCGGAGGCGGTGGCGGTCACGGCGGTGGCGGCGGTTCCGGAGGCGGTGGTCACGGTGGTGACGGCGGTGGCGGTCATGGAGGAGAGGGTGGCGGTCATGGTGGTGACGGCCACGACGGTGACGGTCGTGGAGGCCCGGGGCGCGGCGACGCTGACCATGGTGGTATAGCCGGGAACAAAGGTCCGGGCAATGCGCGTGACAACGACAACGCCAAAGACAACGACAACGACAACGCCAAAGACAATGATAACGATGCCGCAGATGCTGCCAGGGATGCGGCCAGGGCTGATGCCAAAGCTGCCCGGGACACTGCTCGGGCTGATGCAGATGCAGCCCGGGATGCAGCAAAAGCGACTGCGGATGCCGCCCGTGACGCCGCCAGGGCTGAGGCGGATGCAGCCCGGGATGCTGCAAGAGCTGCTGGCGTATCGCGCGCAGAAGCGGATGCAGCCAGAGACGCTGCCCGGGCCGCTGCGGATGCAGCCAGGGACGCTGCCAAGGCCGAGGCAGATGCAGCCAGAGATGCTGCTCGGGCTACTGCGGATGCCGCGAGGGACGCAGCCAAAGCCGAGGCGAACGCAGCCAGAGAGGCTGCCAAAGCTGAGGCGAGGGCCGCCAGAGAGGATGTAGCGGACGCCCCGGATGCACCGGATGCACCGGATGCTCCAGACGCACCAGATGCACCAGACGCGCCGGATTTCGACACGGTTGAGGTGCAGAACTAGGCCCGCACGTTCGGCAATGAACACGGCAGGCATACCCGTCGATGACGTCCGGGGAGTTTGAAGGACGTATCGGCAATGAGTCGCAAGCCCTGAAGAATCTCGGGGGCTTGCGACTTTTTTTCGAAATCTGTTGCAGGTCCGAAACACTGACGAGGATGACGCAAGAGGAGACGGAACTGGACGGGTAAGCAATTGCCAGCCGTTCACAATCCCCCGAACCCTCCGTTTTTCCTGAACCAGCCGATTTAACGGGTTAGTCCGGCACGACAATATGTGCCGGACACTTCCACCACCGGAATTTACTTGTTAATCGACACGATCGAGGCGCTGTTACCCTCTAGCCGGAAGGAAAACGATACCCGGTCTCCAGGCGCCAACCCTGACAACTGATCTTGCGTCACGGAAAAGGCCATCGTCATCGGTGGCCATTGCAGGGCGGGAACGGCGCCGTGGGAGATGGTCACCGTATGCTTCGTAGTATCGATAGCCTTGATCGTGCCTTCGGCATTGGATACCGGAGCCTGTTTTGTTTCCTGCTTCATTTGCATGCCTTCCATGCCGTCCATTTTCATGCCCGGCATGTCCTGCGCGTGGGCAGAAAGTGAAAGCGCGAATAGGGTGCTTGCGACTGCGGTCAGGGTGAGTTTCATATGACTTTTCCTTGATGTGTGGTGGGTACAGGCAGGAGGTGCCGGCGGCGCATCAATCGAAAGGCTGCCGGAATGACAAACAGGGACAGCAAGGGGGCCGTGACCATGCCGCCGACCATGGGCGCGGCGATTCGGCTCATCACCTCACTACCGGTTCCGCTGCCCAACAGAATGGGCAGCAGACCGGCAATGATGACGGCAACGGTCATGGCCTTGGGTCGAACGCGCTGCACAGCGCCTTCACGAATCGCCGCCATCAATCCGTGCTCAGTACTGTCACCGAGGTCTTCACGTTCGGCCCAGGCGTTCTTCAGATAGAGCAGCATGATCACGCCAAACTCGGCAGAAACACCGGCCAATGCGATGAACCCGACCCCGGTGGCGACCGACAGGTTGAATCCCAGCAGGTAGAGGAACCATGCCCCGCCAGTCAGCGCGAACGGCAGCGTGGCCATTATCAGCAAGGCCTCATCGAAGCGGGCGAAAGTCAGGTAAAGCAGCACGAAGATGATCAACAACGTGGCAGGTACAACCAGTTTGAGCCGAGCATTGGCCCGCTCGAGAAACTCAAACTGTCCTGAGTAGCTCAGGCTCATGCCGGGCTGCAACTTGACCTGCTCACTGACGATCCGGCGCAGGTCGGCGACCACTGAGGCGATATCCCGTCCCCGCACATCGATGTACACCCAGCCCGACGGCCGTGCATTTTCACTCTTGAGCATGGGCGGACCGTCGCTGACTTTGACCTTCGCCACCGTGCCGAGAGTGATCTGACTACCCAGAGGGGTGTAGATCGGCAACTGCTCCAGGGCACCCAGCGAATCCCGCCACTCACGGGGGTAACGCACATTGATCGGGAAGCGAGCCAGTCCTTCAATCGTCTCCCCAACGTTTTCACCGCCGATAGCGCCGGCGACGATCGACTGCACGTCGGCGATATTCAGCCCGTAGCGTGCGGCCGCCTTGCGGTCGATATCCACGTCGATGTAGCGGCCACCGGTCAGTCGTTCGGCCAGTGCCGAACTGACACCGGGCACGTCCTTGGCCACACGTTCGACGGCCCGGGTGACGGCATCAATCTCCGTCAGATTGGTGCCGGCAACCTTCACACCGATCGGGCTCTTTATACCCGTCGCCAGCATGTCGATACGGTTACGAATCGGCGGTATCCAGATGTTGGTCAAACCGGGAACGCGCACCACGCGATCCAGTTCCTCCACCAGCTTTTCCTGAGTCATGCCTGCACGCCATTGCTCATGTGGCTTGAACTGGATGGTGGTTTCGAACATTTCCAGCGGTGCCGGGTCGGTGGCGGTTTCGGCACGACCGGCTTTACCGAAGACGTGTTCGACCTCTGGCACGGTCTTGATCAACCGGTCGGTCTGTTGCAGCAGTTGCGCCGCTTTCTGCGCCGACAATCCCGGCAGGGCAGAAGGCATGTAGAGCAGGTCGCCCTCGTCCAACGGGGGGAGAAACTCGCCACCCAGGCGAGACATTGGCCATAGCGCACTGACAAAAACCAACAGCGCGACCAGTAGCGTGATCTTTGGGCGGCGCAAGACCGCGTCCAGGGCCGGCTGATAGATACGAATCAACCACCGGTTCAACGGGTTCTGTTGCTCACTGGGAATTCGCCCCCGAATCCAGTAGCCCATCAGCACCGGCACCAGGGTCACTGACAATCCCGCCGCTGCGGCCATGGCATAGGTCTTGGTGAAAGCCAAAGAGCCGAACAGCCGTCCTTCCTGAGCTTGCAGCGTGAACACCGGAATGAACGACAGGGTGATGATCAGCAAACAGAAGAAAAGCGCCGGGCCTACCTCCACCGCTGCTTCGGTCATTACATGCCAATGACGCTCGCCCTTCAATTCCTCCCCTGGATTGGCTACGTGCCAGGCCTCAATCTTTTTGTGGGCGTTCTCGATCATCACCACGGCGGCATCGACCATGGCGCCGATGGCGATGGCAATCCCGCCCAAGGACATGATGTTGGTGTTGATGCCTTGGTAGTGCATGACGACGAAGGCAGCAAGCACCCCCACCGGCAGCGAAATGATCGCCACCAGCGATGAGCGCAAGTGCCAGAGAAAGATCCCGCAGACCAACGCGACGACGATGAACTCTTCGATGAGCTTGTGGCTGAGATTTTCCACAGCGCGGTCGATCAGCTTGCTGCGGTCGTAGGTGGTGACGATTTCCACCCCGGCCGGCAGACTGCTTTTCAGTTCGTCGAGTTTGCTCTTGACCGCTGCAATGGTCTCGCGAGCGTTCTTGCCGCTGCGCAAAATCACCACACCGCCGACGGTCTCGCCTTCGCCGTCGAGTTCAGTAATGCCACGGCGCATTTCCGGTCCCAATTGGATCGTGGCAACATCGCCAAGGGTCACCGGAACACCGCCCGAGCCCAGCTTGAGCGGGATTGCCCGAAAGTCATTGAGCGTTTTCAAGTAGCCGGACGCGCGCACAATGAACTCGGTCTCGGCCATCTCCAGCACCGCGCCACCGGTTTCCTGATTGGCCTTGCCGATAGCGTCGGTCACCTCAGCCTGAGTGATACCGAAGCTGGCCAGTTTCAGCGGGTCCAGCTGCACCTGGTACTGTTTGACCATGCCACCCACCGTGGCCACTTCCGCAACGTTCGGCAGCGTCTTGAGTTCGAACTTGAGGAACCAGTCCTGAAGCGCGCGCAGTTGCGCCAGGTCGTGTCCACCACTGCGATCCACCAGTGCGTACTGGTAGATCCAGCCCACTCCCGTCGCATCCGGCCCCAACGCCGGCTTGGCGCTGGCCGGCAACCGGCTTTGTACCTGGCTCAGGTACTCCAACACCCGCGAGCGAGCCCAGTACAAGTCCGTGCCGTCTTCGAACAGCACGTAAACGAAGCTGTCGCCGAAGAAGGAGTAACCACGCACGGTTCTGGCGCCCGGCACCGAGAGCATGGTGGTGGCCAACGGATAGGTCACCTGATTCTCGACAATCTGCGGCGCTTGTCCTGCATAAGGGGTGCGGATGATCACCTGCACATCCGAGAGATCTGGCAGTGCATCAATGGGGGTTCTCTGCACCGTCCAGATACCCCAAGCCGTGACGAACAACGTCGCCAGTAGTACCAGGAACCGGTTGGCCACTGACCAACGAATGAGGGCAGCGATCATGGCTGGCTCCCCGATTTGGCCAGGCGCTCGACACGCAAGCCATCGTCGGTCTGGCTCACCGCGACCCGAACCTTGTCACCCGCCTTGAGGCCCTGCATCAGCGCCGCACTGGCGAGAGGGAAAGTCATCGTCATGCCAGGCATGCCCAGCGTCTTGAAAGGACCGTGGGCGAGCGTAACTTCTTTGTCGTTGATCTCAACGATCTGCCCATCCGCCTCATGCAAACTGGCGGCTGCTCCACTGGCGGGTGACTCTTGCTCGGAGGTAGTAACAATGCCCTTGAGACTGGCCTCGGAATCGAGGAGGAACTGGCCAGACGTAACCACCTTCCGGCCTTCTTCCAGACCTTTCAAAATCTCCGTCTTGCCATCGCTTTCCTGCCCGGGTTGCACCTCCACCGGGCGGTAGCGGCCGGCGTCTTCGGCGAGCATTACCAGGGCACGTCGGCCAGTGCGGATAACCGCCTCACTAGGCACCCACAACACACTGTGCCCGGTCGAGTGTTTGAGGCGGACCTGCGCGGTCAAACCTGGTCTCAGGCGCCCGTCGGGATTGGGTAACTCGACACGTACGCGAAGGGTGCGGCTGTCCGGATTGGTCTCGGGCAAAATCGCGCTGACCTTGCCATTGAACATTGTCCCCGGGAAGGCGGGCAGTCGCGTTTCGACTGCCTGCCCCACGGTGATGGCTGCGGCATCCGATTCCGGAACGGCCACGGCGAGCCAGACACGGCTCAAGCCATTGACGCGTGCCAGAGTCTCGCCAGCCGTCACGGTCATACCCGCACGTACGTTCAACTCTTGCAGCACACCGCTGATGGGGCTGGTGATGGTCAGGTTCGGCTGGACTTTGCCACTGCGCTCTACCTGGCCGATCAGCGCCGCCGGCATCCCTGTGAGCCGCAGTCGCTGGCGGGCCGCAGCCAACAGGTCGGCATCACCGTTGCGCTTCAGGGCAAGGAACTCTGTCTGGGCGGCCGCCCACTCCGGCACCAGGATATCCGCCAGTGCCGCATTGGCTTTAAGCAGGTCGCCTGGAGCATGGGCATAGACTCGCTCCACGAAGCCGGCTGTACGTGCCTGTATCACCGCCACATCACGTTCGTTGAATGCCAGGACACCTGTCACATCGAGGCTGGAGTCAAAAACTCCACGGGTGACGGTCGCAAAACGCAGACCGAGATTCTGGGTCAGACCCGGATCGATGCTCACGGTCGCACGATCCTCGTCACCGCTGGCGTACCGGGGAACCAGTTGCATGTCCATGAAGGGGGACTTGCCCGGTTTATCGAACTTTTGCTGCGGGTACATGGGGTCGTACCAATACAGTGCCTTGCGTTCGTCCGGCGAATTGAGTTTCTGCTCCTGGGCGGTAACAGGTACCGCGCTCATGCGCGGGTGGGCGAACCAGTAGCCACCGGCAACACCCAATGCCAGCGAGATGCCAACCAGCAATGCTCCGTTCCATTTTTCAAGGATCATTGGCCGGACTCCCCATAAGCAAAATACAGACGCGCACTGGTCAGCGCTCGCTGCTCCTCCACGTCGATCTGTTTGAGTCGGGCTTCGATGAGTTCGCGTCGGGCGGCGACAACGGCGTTTAAATCGCCTGTGCTGGCACGGTAGCTGGCCATGCTGAGTTCAACCTTTTCCCTGGCCAGCGGCAGCAGGCTTTCCTGGTTGCGGGTTACCGCACGATTGAGGCGCTCATAGTCAGCCAGTTCGTTTTCCAGTTGCTGAGTGTGCTCCCGTGACAGGGCTTCGCGCTCAGCCTCAAGCTGGCTGAGCTCAGCCTGTTTGGCTGCGATTTTGGGGTTTTGCCGGGAGTCAGGAAACAGTGGCAAGTCCCAGGACAATTGCACGCTGACCATGTCGCCGAACTGGCGATCGCGATGTTGATAGTCAAGCTCCCAACTCCAGTCTGACTTTTTCTCCGACTCGGCTTCACGAACCTTGGCTTGCGCTTCGCGGGTCATCGGCGCAAACGCTGCCAACTCGGGGTGGTGTTGCAGTTTATGGGCGTAGCTCGAGGAATCGACAGGCCACTGCGGCAAGCTGCCCACAGGCTTGTCGTTGGCGGCGGAGCCAATCCAGCGTTTGAGGGCCGCTCGGGCCTGCGCTCTCTGGAGCACCAGATCGTCCTGCTGCTCCGCCAGTCGAGCCGCTTCTTGCCTGGGCGTCACCGCATCGGCGGGTTGAGCGCGACCACCGGCAATCCGGGCCAGGACGGTATCGGTCAGCAGGCGGTTTTCTTTGTAGAAGTCCTGGAACAGCGCATCTTTGCGCTCGACCGAGTAGCTGTTGATCCAGGCCAATGCCGTGGACTGGCGTACGTTCAGTCGTGCAACCCGACGCTCGGCGGCAGCGCGATCAACGGCGGCGTTGGCGACCTCGATGCGAGCCTTGCGTTTGTCACCGTTGGGCATCTCTTGCCTGACCCCGACCATTTGCATGGTCATGAAGTCGTCGTTGATGCTCCAGCGATCCGGACCGCCGATGGGGTAGTTCTGCACACCTGCCAGCAACTTGGGGTCAGGTAATTCACCCGCTGGAATAGCCGCACTGCTGGCAGCCTGAATCTTTGCATCTTGTGCAGCCAGCGACGGCGCATTGTTTTCGGCCAGCCGCAGCGCTTCATCGAGGGTCAGCGCGGCAGCGAAGCTCGGCAATGCCAGTACGCTTGCCGCCAGACCGGCCACGAGGGACCAGCCTGTGCAATAGCACTTGGAGTTCATGTTTACGATTCCTGTGATCATCCACTGCACGCGTCAAAAAGACATGCGCACAGCCAGTCCATCCCGCTAATACGGAATGAGGCTCAATGTTGGACAGGAATCAAACGCGAGGGGGTCGCCATACCCCGGACGGGGTTTGTACGGGCATGGAATCACTGAAGAAGGAAACCACTACGGGGCTGAACACGGTTACAGGAGGCTTGAGGATCGAGACTTGCAGCATACCGCCTGTCTTGCATTCCTGGCCCGGCTTGCAGGGCTTGCCATGCTCTGTCGGGCTTTTCATGTCGTTGCAGCAGTCCATTCCCATGTCATCCATCATCGCCATGCCCATCGTCTTCATTGGGCACGGTTCTGTGGGCGCCTGGACACCCGCCATCCCGCTGAGGGGAAGCACCAGGCTAATCACGAAAATGAGGCAAAACCGCAGGTAGCGTTTCATGGGCTGGAGTGTAGAGGCTGAAATGGACTCTTACAATTGGATGAATGTTCTCACAGCCTGCCGAAGGCGTTGATTCAGGCGATATCACCGTGCCGGAATTAAGCCAGCATTATCGCTGACAGAGGCTTTACGCAGCCTGTGCAATAACCCACAAGCGACATGTGTTGAAATTTCCTGCCGCCATCCCGCCCATCCTTGGTGGATTGTGCGAAAGCCCGCCGGGCTGCCTGGGTTTTTTGCACGAATCTTCACGGCTGCCGCTCGTATCATTTCACCCGGAAACCACGGTGAGCATTGCGATGACAAAAAACACAACGTTGTGGGACATCAGTCCATCCTTGAGTAGCGAAACACCGACCTGGCCGGGTGATACGCCATTCCGGGAGGAGCGCGTCTGGACCTACGGTCCCGAGTGTCCGGTGAATGTCGGACGCATCACCTTGTCGCCCCATACCGGCGCCCATGTCGATGCGCCGCTGCATTACAGCGCAGACGGCGCGGCGATTGGCGAGGTCGGTCTGGATGTCTATATCGGGCCTTGCCGCGTTTTGCATTGTCTGGACAGCGGCGAGCTGGTGCAGCCCGGGCAACTGGAAGGGCGTTTGCACGATGTGCCCGAGCGGGTACTGCTGCGAACCTATCGACAGGCACCGCTGACGACCTGGGATTCGAACTTCACGGCGGTTGCCAAGGAAACCATCGACCTGTTGGCGAGCCTTGGCGTGCGCTTGATCGGCATCGATACGCCGTCACTGGACCCGCAGCAATCCAAAACCATGGATTCCCACGGCGCCGTGGCCCACCATCACATGGCGATTCTTGAAGGCATCGTGCTGGATGAGGTCCCGGAAGGGGATTATGAGTTGATCGCCTTGCCGTTGCGGTTTGCTCATCTGGACGCCAGTCCGGTCAGGGCAATTTTGCGGCCGCTGAGTACGTCACAACAACGCGTGTAACCCATTCAACAGATCCGAAGGGGACGCCGGAACCGGGCACCCGCCTGGCGCCCGGTTCCGGCGTCCCCTTCGGGTGAGCGGTATCAGGCATTACTCTCGGTGAATTTTTCGTAGTACAGGTGCACGCTGTCCAGTGCCTGTGCCTGCAACCAGGTCTTGATCGACTCCACCATCGGCGGTGGCCCGCAGACGTACATGTCGACCTGGCCATCACGCAGTTCGGCGATGTCGAAGTGTTCGGCGATGTAGCCGCGCTTGCCAGTCCAGTGCGGCGACGGTTCGCTGACCACCTCGGTGTAGCGAAACCCCGGGATGCGTTGTTCATACGCCTGGATGCGCGCCTGTTCGCACAGGTCTGCCGCATTGCGCACGCCGTAGTACAAGTGCACGGGCTGCTCGCAGCCGCGCTCGGCCAGTTCGTCGAGCATGCCCAGCAATGCCGAAAGGCCGGTGCCGCCGGCCACCAGGATCAACGGCCTGGCGACGTGTCGCAGATAAAACGCCCCCAGTGGTGCCTCCAGGACGATTTCGTCGCCCACCTGGCAGCGTTCGCGGATGTAGTTGCTCATCACCCCATCGGGAAGCAGGCGAATCAGAAACTGCAGCTCATTGCTGGCGCTCGACCGATTGGCGAACGAGTAGGAGCGCTTGTTCTCGGTCCCAGGGATCGACAGACGGGCGTACTGCCCGGGCAGGTAATCCAGCGACTGGCCCGCATTGCCCAGGTTCAGATGCAGGATCGCCGTGCTGGCCGACACCTGTTTGACATCGGTAACCCTTGCCCTCAGTTGATCGGGGCCGGCGGCGTTGCACAGGCTGGATGCGAAGTCGAAATAGAACGCGGCGTCGGATTTGACCCGTGTCTGGCAGGTGAGCATCTTGCGTTGTTGCAGGTCCTGGCTGGAGAGGGCTTCCTCATCCACATAGTCCTGGCTGTAATCGCCTGACTCGCAACGCCCCTGGCAGGTTCCGCAGACGCCTTCGCGGCAATCCAGGGGGATGTTGATGCCATTGCGCAGGGCGGCGTCGAGCAGAATTTCGTTGGGTTGCACGGGAAAGAACAGCGTTTTGCCGTCGGCAAAGCTGAACGCGACCTTATGGTTCATGCCCCGGTCTCCTTGGGTTCAGAGGTGGTAGAAATCGAGTACCGAGTTGATGGTGTCGTTGAGCAGCAACACATGCTTGCGGGTGATCAGCCAGCTATCGGCGTGGGGCTTGAGGTGATAGGTCGCACGGCCGAAAAACTGTTCGGATGTCGCCAGGCGGTAGTACAGCGTGTGCCAGTTCAGGCGCACCTCCAACTCGCCGTTTTCCAGCTCGCTGATTCGCACGTTATTGATCTGATGCAAGGTGCGCGGCATTGGCGTCGAGGACGCGGACTTGCCGGTGCGCAGACGGAACACGCGGTCCTCCAGCCCTGAACGGTTGGGGTAATAGATCAGCGACATTTCGCGCTTGGGGTCGCGGGTGTAGACATGTTCGGAGTCCCATTGCGGCAAGTGGAACTCGCTGTGTTCGGCGAACAGCTGGATGTAGGTATCCCAGTCCTGGGCGTCGCACAGTTCGGATTTGCGATAGAAAAACTGTTCGACCTGGTACTGCAATTGCGCATTCATCATTGCACCTCACGGAGTTTCAGGGATTTGGCGTCCAGACCATCGAGCAGGAATTTCTGCCAGTTGCTGTGCTGGTTGACGTACAGCCCTTCGTGGGTGAATTCGGTGCCGGTCATGGCCGGGGCAATGCCGATCGATTCGCTGTTGGGGGTGGCGCCGCTGGCCCAGCGGTGACTGCCGCGGGAGATGTCGCTCCAGCGCTCCAGTCGCGCCTGGAAACCACGCTGGGCTTCACGGAACTCCACCAGGTCATCCGGTGTGCCCAGACCCGAGACATTGAAGAAGTCCTCGAACTGGCGAATGCGGTTTTCACGGTCGGCGTCCGACTCGTTCTTGACCCCCAGGCACTGGCTGATAATTTCAGTCTTGTTCCACGCCACCGGGCGGATGATGCGCAATTGCGAGCTGATCTGATCGAGGAAAAACAGGCTCGGATAGATGTTCAGGTTGCGCAGGCGATGCATCATCCACTCGGCCTTTTGCTGGCCGTGTTCTTCGATCAGTCGCGGCATGATGGTCGAGTATCCGGAGCGTACCGACGGGTTTGGCATGTCGCTGAACAGCAGGCTGTGGCCGTTATCGAACGCGAACCAGCCGTCATCGGTATTGGCGTCGCCGGCGCCTAGCTTGCTGTAGTCGAGGGTGCCGCTGGCCGTGGTGCCGTTTTCGCTGTTGACCTGCTGGCGATGCTGCACCGTGGCCACGTAGTTGTAGTGGACGGTGCTGACGTGATAGCCGTCGAGGCCGTTTTCGTTTTGCAGTTTCCAGTTGCCGTCGTAGGTGTACGCCGACTTGCCGGGCAGTACCTCCAGCTCACCGGTGGGCGACTGGGCGACCATCATGTCGAAGAACACCTTGGCATCGCCGAGGAAGTCTTCCAGGCTGTTGTCGGCGTGTACATCAAGGCTGATGAAAACGAATCCCTTGTAGCTCTCGATACGCGCCTTTTTCAGCCCACGGGTGGCTTTGTCGAAGCCTTCCGGGTACTCGCCCGGTGCCTTGACCTTGACCAGGCGGCCATCGCTTTTGTAGCACCACGCATGGAAGGGGCAGGTGAAGGTCGACTGGTTGCCCTTGCCGACGCGGGTCAGCGTCGTGCCGCGATGCTGGCAGGCATTGATCAGTGCATTGAGCTGGCCGTCACCGTCGCGGGTGATGATCATCGGCTGGCGGCCGGCGCGCAGGGTCACGAAGTCGTGGTTGTTGGCCAGCTCGCTTTCGTGGCAGGCGTAGATCCAGTTCTTCTCGAAGATCAGTTCCATTTCCAGATCGAACAGCTGCGGCTCGGTGAACATGTCCCGGGCGATGCGGAATACGCCTTCTGCCGGACGGAAGTCCAGGCAGCTTTCGATAAACGTTTTCCATTGCTCGACGTTTCTTTCGCCACTCATGAGGTGTACCTGTTTTTATTGGGGCTAATCGGTGCGTCATTAGAGGGAGTGGGGCGTGCCTGGGTCTATCCGCTTTGTGGGCGAAGGCAGTCCGTAAAGTTTGGCGGTAACACTCAAGGGGCGGGCTGGGCAGCGAATACCCAGCGGTATGCACAAGGCGATAAACGGCTGCTGCGGTTTGCGGTAATCAGGTACTGTTCGAGCGGGCGTTCGAGACCCTTTGATGGCATTTCCAGGCTGCAGTCGCCAGGCGTTATCCACTTAATTGGCGATTGCTATCCACCCGGTCAGCGCCGTCTTTTTGTGGCTTGGAACTTGCCTTGGCAAACCCTATACGCGCCATCAGAGCGCGCTGAAAAAAAACCTTGAGTGCACCGTGATGAGCAACAAAGTCGATCCGCAGTTTCGCGACATTCGTGTCGACAGCGATGACCTGGAGGCCGCCAGAAGCTGGATGTCCGGTATCTGTGGACCCCATCGGCTGGTGAGCGCGAATCCCGAGCGGATCCGCTTTCATCACAACGCCAACATGTTCAAGTCGATGGCCACCACCCTGGGCACTATCGAATACGGTACCGATGTCACCATCGATATCGAGGACGCCGAGCACTTCAGCAGCTACAGCCTGAGCTTGCCGTTGGTGGGTGAACAGGAGCTGAGCAAGGATGGCAGTGTGGTCAGGTCCGACCGCGATCAAGGGGTCATCATTTCCCCCAATGAAAACCAGTTGCTGGCGATTTCCGGTGACTGTCGCAAGGTCCAGGTGGTGATTACCCGAGTGGCGATGAGCGAGGCTCTGGAGGGGATGTTGCAACGGCCTCTGGATGCGCCGCTGCGTTTCGAGCCGATGATGGATGCGATCGATGGGCCATCGGCGTCCTGGTGGCGCATGGCGCGTTATTTCATCGACGAGATGGAGCGCAGCAGTGAACTCTTCGAGCAGGTGGCCTTCACCCGGGACATTGAAAGCTCGCTGATCAAAGGCTTGATCCTCGCCCAGCCAAACAACTATTCGCAAGAACTGCGGGACGCGCTGGGGGTGAAGTTGCCGCACTACCTGGTCAGGGCCCGGCAATACATCCACGACAACGCGCGGGAAGCGCTGCATCTGGAGGACATCGAAGCCGCTGCCGGCGTTTCGCGCTTCAAGTTGTTCGACGCATTCAAGAAGTACTTCGCCCTTTCGCCGATGGCCTACCTGAAAAAGTATCGCTTGAATGCCGTCCGCCAGGAGATCCTCGAGCACGGCACGGCACGCAGTATTTCCGGGATCGCCATGGGCTGGGGGTTCATGCACCTGGGGCGTTTTTCCACCGAGTACCGCAAGCTGTTCGACGAAACCCCTAGCATGACCTTGCAGCGCAATGAAGCCCGGCGCCAGCAGGGACTTTGACGGGCTGCCCCGGCCTTACTTGCGTACCACCAGATCGAGCAACTGTTCGCGCTCCTTGATTTTTTGCAGGACGATTTCCGAACGTATGTCGGTGACGCCGGCGGTGCGGTTGAGGTGATTGACGATGAAATCCGAGAAGTGCTTGAGGTTGCGGGCCTGGACCCGCAACACATAGTTGCTCGCCCCGGTAATGACGTACGCGGTGACCACCTCCGGCCACTGCTGAACCTTCTTGATGAAGGTCTCGTGCCAGTCCTCGACGTCCTGTCGCAACGACACATGAACGATGGCTTCCAGCTCAATGCCCAGCCGCTCGGCATTCAGCACCGCGCGATAGCCGGTGATGATTCCTTCGCTTTCCAGCAGGCGTAAACGTCGCAGGCAAGCCGAGGGTGACAAGGCGACTTTCTCCGCCAATTCCTGATTGCTGATACGGCCATCCTGTTGCAATTGATGCAGGATTCTCAGGTCTGTCGAGTCAAGATTCATGGTTTGAATAAATCCGCGATTTTTGGGGTTTGATTCGAATATTCTGCGAAATAACTACTACATGGTCGGTTACTTTGCACGAAAATTCTTCAAAGGTTCGTTCATTATCTCTCCATCGAAAGGCAAGTGAATCGCCTTGAATCAGGGCGCCTGAACCGGCTGATGCAACCTGCCCGGATGGCGTCGCATAACAAAAAACAGGACACCCGATGACGACAAGAAACAGTTGCCTGGCGCTTGATGCCCAGGACGCGCTGGCGCCCCTGCGCCAGCAATTTGCGCTCCCCGAAGGGATTATCTATCTCGATGGCAATTCCCTGGGGGCGCGGCCGGTCGCTGCATTGGCGCGGGCGCAAGCGGTGGTTGCCGAGGAATGGGGCAATGGCTTGATCCGCAGCTGGAACAGCGCAGGCTGGCGCGAGCTGTCCGAGCGATTGGGCAATCGCCTGGCCGGTTTGATCGGCGCGGGGGAGGGTGAAGTCGTGGTGACCGATACCACCTCGATCAACCTGTTCAAGGTGCTGAGCGCCGCCTTGCGCGTACAGGCTACAAGGTCGCCGCAGCGGCGAGTGATCGTCAGCGAATCGAGTAACTTCCCCACCGACCTGTACATCGCCGAAGGCCTGGCGCAGATGCTGCAACAGGGTTACACCCTGCGCCTGATCGACAGTCCCGAACAGTTGCCGCAAGCCATTGACCAGGACACGGCAGTGGTCATGCTCACCCACGTCAATTACAAGACCGGCTACATGCACGACATGCAGGCCCTGACCGCGCTGACCCACGAATGTGGCGCGTTGGCCATCTGGGACCTGGCCCATTCCGCCGGCGCGGTGCCGGTCGACCTGCACCAGGCGGGTGCCGATTACGCCATCGGCTGCACCTACAAATACCTCAATGGCGGGCCGGGTTCCCAGGCCTTTGTCTGGGTTTCGCCGCAGTTGTGCGATCTGGTGCCGCAACCCTTGTCCGGCTGGTTCGGCCATTCGCGGCAGTTCGCCATGGAGTCGCATTACGAACCGAGCAGCGGCATCGCGCGTTACCTGTGCGGCACCCAACCGATTACCTCATTGGCGATGGTCGAGTGTGGCCTGGATGTGTTCGCCCAGACCGACATGGCCAGCTTGCGCCGCAAATCCCTGGCCCTGACGGACTTGTTCATCGAATTGGTCGAGCAGCGTTGCGCGGCGCACGAGCTGAAGTTGATCACGCCCCGTGAGCACGCCAAACGTGGCAGCCACGTCAGCTTCGAACACCCCGAAGGTTATGCGGTAATCCAGGCCCTGATCGAGCGGGGCGTGATAGGTGACTACCGCGAGCCGCGCATCATGCGTTTCGGTTTCACCCCGCTGTACACGACCTTCACCGAAGTCTGGGATGCGGTACAGATCCTCGGCGAGATCCTCGACCGGAACACCTGGTCGCAAGCGCAATTCCAGGTTCGCCACAGCGTGACCTGAACCCCCGATGTCCGTGTCCTGCTGCGGGATTTTCCACGCGGCAGGGTTTCGGTCGTCCAATAACCAGTTCTGCAATCACAATAATAAGGAGCACGCAGAATGAAACTGTCCCTCTGGCCTGCCTTGCCGCTTGCCATCTCCAGTTGCCTTGGCCAAATGGCCTGTGCTGCCTCTGACAACGGATTTGTCGAAGACAGTAGCCTGACCCTGACCAACCGTAACTTCTATTTCTACCGCAATAACCTCAACAACCCGGGCGGGCAGAACTATCGGGACGAGTGGGCCCACGGGATCATGCTCGATTACCGCTCCGGCTACACCCAGGGAACGGTGGGGTTCGGCGTCGATGCCTATGCGCAGTTGGGCCTCAAGCTCGACAGTGGCAAGGGACGCACGGGCACGGGTTTGTTGCCGATCGACTCCGATGGCCGCCCTGAGGATGAGTACTCCGAAGCGGGCGGTGCGGTGAAGGCGCGGATTTCGCAGACCGAGCTCAAGTACGGCAACCTGACACCGCTCAACCCGGTGTTCGGCACCGGCAATGCGCGACTGTTCACCAGTGTTGCCACCGGCTTTCAGCTGACCAGCAATGAACTCAAGGCGTTGCAACTGGACATCGGTCACTTCACAGCCGGTAACGACAGCAATTCGACCAATGCCGATGGCGCGCTCAAAGCGCTGTACGCCGGCGTGGAAACCCGCAGCGTCGATTATCTGGGCGGCAGTTACGCCCTGAGCGATCAACTGAGTGTCAGCCTCTACGGTTCGCAGTTCACCGACATCTGGCGCCAGTACTACGGCAACGCCAACTACACCTATGCCCTTGGTGAAGGCCAGTCGCTGAACCTGGATTTCAATCTCTATCGCACCAACGACAGCGGCCAGAGCCTGGCCGGCAAGATCGACAACACCACCTGGTCGCTGTCCACCGCGTACAGGTTCGGCGCCCATCGAGTGACCCTGGCGTACCAGCGGGTCGATGGCGATGAACCGTTCGATTACCTGGGGTTCGATCGGCAACCGGGCACCTCGATTTTCCTCGCCAACTCGATTCAGGTCCTCGATTTCAACGCCCCCAACGAACGCTCCTGGCAACTGCGTTACGACCTGGACATGGCACCTTTCGGCGTGCCGGGCCTGAGCTTCATGTCGCGTTACGTCAATGGCGACCACATCGATGACAGCCATTATGACGGCGGCCCCAATGGCGCCTACGGACGTTACGGCGATGACGGCAAGCGCTGGGAGCGCGACATCGAGGCGCGCTACGTCGTGCAGTCGGGCAAGGCCCGGGATCTTTCAATCCGCGTGCGTCAGGCCAGTGTGCGTTCCACCGCGCAAGTCGCCCGCGCCGACACCACGGACAACAACGAAGTCCGGGTGATCATCGAGTATCCACTGAGTATTTTCTGATCCGTGTCCTGCTGTGTGTGGCTGATCCCCACCGTTAAACCCACGACGTGCTCTTCAAGAAAGACAAAATCCAGAGGACATAAAAATGACCGATAACTCCGGTTTCGAAACGATATCCAACCGTGAACACGGCCTGCGGCGTCAGCTGACGTCGGGGCAGATGAGCATGATCGCCATTGGCGGTGCAATCGGCACCGGGCTGTTCATGGGCAGCGCCTATGCCATCGGTTATGCCGGGCCGAGCGTATTGCTCAGCTATGCCATTGGCGCAATCATCACGTTGCTGCTGATGGGCTGCCTGGCGGAAATGACCGTGGCCCATTCGACCTCGGGTTCGTTCGGCGCCTACGCCGAATTTTATGTCAGCCCGCTGGCCGGGTTCCTGGTGCGTTATGCCTACTGGGCGGCGATTGTGCTCGCGGTGGGCACGGAAGTGACGGCGGTGGCGATGTACATGAAGTACTGGTTTGCCAACGTGCCGGAGTGGATATGGATCGTCTCGTTCTCCAGCGTGCTGATCGTGCTCAATGCCATCAGCGTGAAGACTTTCGGCACCTTCGAGTACTGGTTCTCGACCATCAAGATCGGCGCGATTGTCGGCTTCATCATCCTGGCGGTGTATGTGGTGTTCGGTTCCGGCAATCCGGAATACGGCATGCACAATTACAGCGCTCACGGCGGCTTCTTTCCCAATGGTCTGCAAGGGATGTGGATAGCGGTGATCGTGTCGATCTTCAGCTACCTGAGCGTGGAGATGATCGCGGTGGCGGCCGGTGAGGCAAAAGACCCGGAGCAAGCGGTGAAGAAAGCCTTTCGCGGGACTATCGTGCGCCTGGTGGTGTTCTACCTGCTGACCCTGGCGTTGATGCTGGCGATCGTGCCTTGGGTCCAGGCTGGCCATGCCCAGAGTCCGTTCGTCACCGTGATGCAAGCCATCGGCATTCCCGGCGCCACGGGCGTGATGAATTTCGTGATCCTGATTGCGGCGTTGTCAGCCATGAACAGCCAGTTGTACATCACCACGCGCATGATGTTCAGCCTGTCCCGTGCCGGCTACGCGCCAAAATCCATGGGGGTGTTGAGCAAGACCGGGATCCCGCTGAACGCGCTGTTGCTCTCCAGTTCAGGTATCGCCCTGGCGACCTTGCTCAACATCCTGTACCCGGAAAGTTCGTTCACCCTGATGATGGCGATCTCGATGTTCGGCGCGATCTTTACCTGGTTCATGATCTTCCTGACGCACTTCTGTTTTCGTCGTTTTCACGAACGCAATGGCAACCGCAAACTGTCGTTCCGCATGCGCCTGTTTCCCTACAGCACATTGCTCGGGCTGGTACTGATGGGGGCCGTGATGATCACGACGTACTTCACTGAAGCCTTCAAGATGACCCTGGTATTCGGTGTGCCGTTCCTGCTGGTGCTGTCGATTGTCTACGGTGTTTTCTTCAGGAAAACCAGGACCGTTGCGGTGCTGAGTGCGCAGCCCAAGCCATAGCCTGAAGGGCGTGCCGGGGCGGCAATCAGCAAGAAGCGGGCGTTGGATTTCCATCGCTCACTTTTTCGCTGGTTTACCGCTGGCAGGGATGTGCAGGTAGGACATCACGCTTTCAGTCAGTTCGGTTGCCAGTTTGACCGCTTCTTTATTGCGTGCCATCACGCCGGCGACCAAGCCTTCGATCAAGGCCAGTACGGCGATGTTGGAACTGGTCAGCACCGGGTGATCGCAAGGCGCAAACAGCGTGTGCTCGGCAATGCCGGTGAGCGGCGAGGCGGGTGAGTCGGTAATTGCCAGCACTGATGCGCCACGTTCATTGGCGAAGCGTGCCAGTTGCAGGGTGTCGAGGGAGTAGCGTGGCAGGGAGATCGCCAGCAGCACGTCCTGGTCGGTGATGGCGGCCAGACGGTAAGCGGCGTTTTCGTTACCGCCCTCCATGCTGATGGCAGTGGCGTCCGCACAAAAGGGCATCAGGGTCGAGGCGGTGAGACCGGCGAAGTAGACACTGTTGCCAAAGCCCAGGATGTAGATTTTGCGCGCTTTGGTCAGGCGAGTGACGAAGGCTTCAAAGGTGTCGGCGTGGTTGTTGCCCGCAGCGGTGGCCAGGTTGCTGCTGGCGCTCTGGAGTTGCTCATGCAGACCAAACGCGCCGCCCGGGCGATGGGCAAGTTCGTTGCGCAGTTTGTCGACCGGCGACACCATTTGCTGCAACGTTGCGACCAGTTCGGCCTTCATGCCGCTGTAGCCACCGAGGTCCAGTGCTTTGGCCAGGCGGTTGACGGCGGCGGGTGAGGTCAATGTTTCGTGAGCCATCTCCTCGATGGTCAGCGTCGCGGCTTTGAGCGGGTGACGCAGGATAAAGTCCGCGACCTTGCGCAATGACGGCGGCAGTTCGGAAACGATTTCCGTCAGTTTGCGCATGACCGGCGCGGCATAGACAGTGGTGTCTTTCGATGGGGTGGGCATATCCGGCTCAACATTTCCTGAAGGTGAGAGAAGGGCTGTGCCTGATGCCCTGACAAGGTTGGCTGGAGTGTATCCGAAGCCAACCTTGTCAGGGCAGCGCCGAGCAGTCGATGGCTAGGCGGCGGTCTTACTTCAAGCTCCCGGCCAGAAACTGCCGGAGGCGTTCGGACTGTGGGTTGACCAGCACTTCGCGCGGGTCGCCGCGCTCTTCGACAACGCCCTTGTGCAGGAACACCAGTTGGTTCGAAACCTCGCGGGCAAAGCCCATTTCGTGAGTCACCACCACCATGGTGCGGCCTTCCTGCGCCAGATCCTGCATGACTTTAAGCACTTCGCCGACCAGTTCGGGGTCGAGCGCCGAAGTCGGCTCATCAAACAGCATCACTTGCGGTTCCATCGCCAGTGCGCGGGCAATGGCCACGCGCTGCTGCTCGCCACCGGACATATGCGCCGGCCAGGCGTTCATGCGGTGCGCTACACCAACTTTGTTCAGGTAGTGCTCGGCCTTTTCCCGTGCCTCTTTCTTGCCCAGGCCCAGCACATGCACCGGGGCTTCCATGACGTTTTCCAGAGCGCTCATGTGTGACCAGAGGTTGAAGTGTTGAAATACCATCGATAGCTGCGAACGCATGCGTTGCAACTGCCTGGGTTCGGCCGCCTTCAGCCCGCCAAGCTTGTTGGCCACCAGCTTGAGCGGTTCGCCATTGAGCACGATATTGCCCGCATTGGGTTGCTCCAGCAGGTTGATGCAGCGCAGGAACGTACTTTTGCCAGAGCCGCTGGAGCCGATGATGCTGATCACGTCACCGGCCTGTGCTTGCAGGGACACGCCGTTGAGCACCTGGTGCGCGCCGTAACTTTTATGCAGGTCCTGAACTTCAAGTTTGTACATGGTTTGAACTCTCTGGAATCAGTCGCTGAGCAAGCGACCCTGGCGAATGGGGGTAGAACCGGCAACTTTGGCCAGCCACAATCCAGGCTGGGCAAAGCGCAGCCGTTCGCGGGCATAAAGAATGCCGTCGGTGCTGGCGCTCACCACGCTATGGCGGTCGGTCAGCGGGTCGATGACCTCGAACAGCGGATCGCCGACCTTGACCTGCGCGCCCAGCGGTTGCAGAAAACTCACCACACCGGGATGGGGCGCACAGGCGTACTGCGCGCCGGCGAATGGCACGGCCTGGCAATGGCTCGGCGGTGCCGCTGGCCAGTCACCGCTGATCAGGCCTTGTTCGGCGAGATACCCGAGAATGGCTTGGGCACTGTCGACGCATTGCTCGCGTTCGGTGTCTGCCATGCCACGCAATTCAATGGTGGTGGCCACGCACGCCAGGGGAATGTTGGCTTGGGGAAACAGCTCGGCCAGGCGTAGCCATGCAATGGCGCAGGCTTCGTCGAAGGCACTGCCGCCCGCATTTTCGGCCAATAACGTGACCCCGGCACCGAGGCGAGCGGCGAGTGACTGCAGGCGTGGCCAGTTTTGTGGCATCGCATACAACAACATGATCGATTCGAAATCGCAGTGCAGGTCCAACACCACATCGGCGTCACAGGCATGCTGCAGCAACAGGCGGCGCAGGCCGTCGAGTTCCGAGGTCGGTGCCGGCATGGCGGCGAGGGCATCGCCCATGGCGCGGCGTATGAGTGCGATGTTGGCGTCGGCATCGCTTCCCAATCGGCCTTCCAGCAGCGGTGCAACGGCATCGACCAACTCCGGGAAGTCGCGATTGAAGTTCTTGCCGCTGGAGAACTCGAAGCGCCCCTGATGGGTGGCCTGGAACATCTGGGCGATACCGATCGGATTGGCCATTGGCACCAACTCGATCACCCCGGTCAGGCGGCCTTGTGTTTCCAGTTCCAGAAGACGGCGCTTGAGCTCGACGGCGACGCGCATCCCTGGCAATTCGTCGGCATGCAATGACGCCTGGATGTACGCTTTGCGTGCTCCACTGCCAAAACGAAACAGTGACAGTGTTCGTTCGGTGCCCGAGGCACTCCACGGCAACAGGTATTGAATGTGCTCCATAGCAGCTCCTTAGTGCTTGCGCGGTGCCAGATACGCCAGCCAATGGCGCTCGGCCAGCTTGAACAGGCGCACCAGAATGAAGGTCAGGGCGAGGTAGAAGAGGCCGGCGGTGATAAACGCCTCGAACGGCAGATAGAACCGTGAGCTGACAGTACGCGCGGCCCCGGTGATGTCGACGAGGGTGACGATGGAGGCCAGGCTGGTGGTTTGCAGCATCATCAGCACCTCGTTGCTGTACTGCGGCAATGCCCGGCGCAAGGCCGACGGCATGAGAATGCGGCGATACAGGGTCAGGCGTGACATGCCCATGGCCCTGGCGGCTTCGAGCTCACCATGGGGGGTGGATTTCAAACTGCCGGCCAGCAGCTCTGCGCTATAGGCGCTGGTGTTGATCGCGAAGGCCAGGCAGGCGCAAAAGGTAGCGCTGGAGAGGTAAGGCCAGAGCACGCTTTGGCGCACTGCTTCGAACTGCGCCAGGCCGTAATAGATCAGGAACAATTGCACCAGCATCGGCGTGCCGCGAATCACGTAGGTATAGAGCCAGGCCGGGAAGTTGATCAGCGGTGATCGCGACACCCGCATCAACGCCAGTGGAATCGCCAATACCAGGCCCAGGGCCAGGGAAATAAGCAGGACTTTGAGGGTCAACAAGGCGCCATTGAAGTACAGCGGCAGGTTTTCCCAAATCAGGTTGTAGTCGAGAATCATGGGCGGCTCCCCTCACAATTCGGCGGCTTTGATGCCGACCGAGTAGTGTTTTTCCAGATAGCGCAGCACCAGCAATGACAGGCTGGTGAGCATCAGGTACAGCGCCGCCACCGCGAGGAAAAACGTGAATGGCTCGTGTGTGGCATCCGCTGCGTTCTTGGCTTTGAACATCATGTCCTGCAAGCCGATCACCGAGATCAGCGCGGTGGATTTGGTCAGTACCAGCCAATTGTTG
This sequence comes from Pseudomonas sp. BF-R-30, assembly GCF_019956175.1. Classification (NCBI taxonomy): domain Bacteria; kingdom Pseudomonadati; phylum Pseudomonadota; class Gammaproteobacteria; order Pseudomonadales; family Pseudomonadaceae; genus Pseudomonas; species Pseudomonas sp. BF-R-30. The sequence goes on from NZ_JAHBDE010000036.1 coordinate 47,774, forward strand.
GTGAACCCAGGAATGGCGAAACGAATCATCTGCGGTACCAGAATTCGCCAGAACACCTGCGCACCGCCCATGCCATAGGCCACGCCGGCTTCGGCCTGACCTTTGGGGATTGCCATGAAGGCGCCGCGAAAGGTTTCCGAGAGGTAGGCGCCAAAAATGAAGCCCATGGTGCAGACGCCGGCGATAAAGGGGTTGATGTCGATATAGCGGGTGTAACCGAGCGCCAGGGCAATACGGTTCACCAGATCCTGGCCGCCGTAGAAGATCAGCAGGATCAGCACCAGGTCTGGAATGCCGCGAATCAGGGTGGTGTAACTTTCCCCGAGCAGGGCCAGCCATTTGAGCGGTGACAGGCGAAAGGCCGCGCCGACCAGGCCCAGGGCAATCGCCAGGGACATGGAAGTCAGGGCCAGGTTTATGGTCAGCCAGGCGCCATCGAGAATGCTCGATCCGTAGCCGTGAAGCATGATGAAGTTCCTCAAGCGAGCGCCGCGAGGCGCGCAAGACAAGCCCGAATCGGCGCCTGCAATAGGCCGGCACCGGGGCTATGGGTAAGGCTTACTTGCCGTAGATATCGAACGCGAAGTACCTGGCCATCACTTGCTGGTACTTGCCGTTGGCGCGAATGGCGTCGATCGCGGCACTCAGGCGCGCAACGTTGGCACTGTCGCCTTTGCGCACGGCGATCCCGGCGCCACGGCCAAAATACTTCGGGTCGTTGATGTCGGGCCCTGTGAGGGTGAAGCCCTGGCCAGCCGGTGTTTTGATGAAGCTCTCATCGGTGTTGACGATGTCGGCGAGGGTGGCGTCCAGACGACCCGAGGCGAGATCGAGAAAGGCTTCATTTTGTGAGGAGTAGCGCACCACGAGGACGCCGGCTTTTTCCAGTTGCTCGGTGGCAAAACGATCGTAAGTCGAGGAGCGTTGCACGCCGACTTTCTTGCCCTTGAGGTCCACCAAAGGATCATTGATCACGTTGCCGGCCTTCATCGCGAACTTGCCCGGTGTGTGGTAGTACTTTTTGCTGAAGTCCACGGACTTCATCCGGTCTTCGGTGATTGACATCGACGACAGCACGGCATCGATCTTGCGCACTTTGAGCGACGGGATCATGCCGTCGAACTCCTGAATGACCCACTCGCACTTGACCTTCATTTCTTCGCACAAGGCGTTGCCGATGTCGTAATCGAACCCGCTGACGTTGCCCTCTGGTGTCTTGAAGGAGAAGGGTGGGTAGGCGGCTTCGATACCGATACGCAGGCTGTCTTCGTCGGCATGTGCCAGGAAGCTGAAAGCGCATAGCGCCAGAGCACCTAGAAGTTCTGTCTTGTTCATATTGTTGACTCCTTGGAAGGCATTTGGGGGAAACGGGTGCCCGCCATCCAGGTTGGCGTGGTGGATCAGTCCTGTGATCGGCGAGTCTATAAATGACACAATAAAATTCTATATGCAAATAAACTGAAAATAAACATATCAGTTTTGATCGCAACGATGCTCCATTGGGCCAGGTAGACGTTTTTGCTCAACCCATGGGTAAGCCCTGATGCTCATTTTTTGAACTCGGGCTGAAAGCACTTATCCAAAAAATATGGGAATGTTTCCCACGCAACGATGCCAACTGGCTTTCAGGGATCGTGCGGATACCGCAGTAGCTCGTTCATGCTGCAGATTGATGGCCGTGCCGGTTGGCCGGCCGCTCCAACGGGCGGCCGGGAACTCACTGGACATTGCGTTCGATACGGAGATGGGTACGCAACTCCATGCGGAGGTGCAGCATGCTGCTCAAGAAATGTTTATTGGCTCTGGCAATCGGCGGAGTCCTGTCGGCTTCGACTGTCCTGGTGCCCGATTACATCGGTAGTTTCTCCAGCGTGTATGCCAAGGATGGCGGCAGCGGTGGAGGCGGTGGAGGTCACGGCGGTGG
>NZ_JAHBDE010000037.1:0-48475 GCF_019956175.1 Pseudomonas sp. BF-R-30
CTTTCGGGAAGTAAGGTACCTTGGCCTCGATGTTCACCTTGGATAAAGCGCTTCATGGGCGATCCCTGCGATGAATTCCTCAGAAATCATAGCAAGGGTTCACGAAGGCGTTTTTACACACTCTGGGCCAAAAACGGCCCTTCTCGACCAGTTAAATCCATATCGCCTTTCTACCCGGCCGCCTGAGCAGGTTCTGCCTCAGTTCGACGCGCTGGCGGTTAAAGCCCCGGCGACCTTGAACAGCAGCGCCATGTCCTCATTCACAAGCGGAATATGCGGCTCGGTTCCTTCGCGTCATCCCGTCTCCCCTTCCCAATAGCCTGAAACTCCTAGTCCGCCTAGGAGTATCAGTCGATGTGCAGCCTGCGGCGCATGTTCATAGTTGTGACCAATAGAACCGAAAATGGTCCAAGGTCGACCCCCGATGACTGGACCCCGCTCAGGAGAAAGTCATGACTATGCGCAAAAAAACCTCATCGCCCACGAGTGACCTGGCCAGTAACGCCGGTGACCATCCTTCACCTGTCAGCCACGACTGGACTTTTACCTACATTCCAACCGTCGCCACCAACCTTGAAGACTACGCCCCCGGCAGCACGGCCATCATCACGGCCAGCGGTTTCGCCGCCGGCAGCACCGTAACGCTCGAAGTGGACCACGCCATCGGTGCCGGTGCGGATAGTGTGTGGGGTACGTCCGACGACGTGCTCGATACCAATACCGGCGAGGGACACGAGCCCTGGTCCGTGACCGACGGTGGCGTCGGCGATCTCGACGGCCAAGTCAACGGCAGCGTCACCACTTCGTGGTACGTGAATCCCGACGACTCGGCAGGCGCAACGTTTCTGCTCACAGCGGCCTCTGCGGGCGCCGATGGTGTGGTCGGCACGGGTGACGACGCCGTGGCGACTACGTCCTTTACGGACAGCGTTTTGGGCGTCGTGGCGACCGGCGAGGACGTGACGCTGGACGAAACGGCCGGGTTGCAGAACGCCACTGCCACGCCAGGCCCAGTGGGGGATGCTGACGATAACGACATTCTGGTGACGTCGCTGCCCTCGAACTTCGCCACCCGTTTGGCCGCACTGGGGGCAGGTACTGCAACGGGCGCGGCCTTGAGTGGCTATACCGGTGCCGCAGGCAACACAGGCAGCAATGCATTCACCATCACCGCTGACCCCGGAGCAAGCATTACCGATATCAGCTTCGTCGGCACCTCTGGCGCACCACTCAATGGCGTGGACAGCGGGCTGTTGACCCTCAACGGCACCAGCATCTTTCTCTATACGGATACGAACAACAACATCGTTCTGGGTCGAGCCGGCGGCTCAAGCGGCGCGATTGTGTTCGCTGCTTATATTGAGGAAACCGGATCACCGGTCAGCGGCGGCAAGATCTGGACCGTGGAGTACCAGCCGCTCAAGCATCCCGTTATGACGAATGCCGATGATTCGCTCAATCTGCTGGATAAGGTTTTCATCGGTGCCAGCCAGGACCTGGAATTCAGTCTGGCCAATGCGCCTTCCGGTCAGAACCTGTTCCTGATGTTCACGAAGGCGAACCCGAACGTTGTCAACGACGGTGGTGTGTTGCGGATCACGGATCCCACCATCATTGCCACCGGCAAGGACCCCGCAGACCAGTCAAGCGGCGCCAATATAACGACTGGCGACACGATCAATACCAGCCAGGCGGGTGGCCCGACCACCTTCGGCACCAACAATCAGATGATTGTGGAGCAAGAGGGCATTCGCTTTTCGTTCGTCACGGGTGCCAGGCAGAATGTGACCATTCCCAACCTGGACCAGAACGAAGCCGATCTTGAATCCAACGTCGACTTTACCGGTGTCTTCAATGCGAAATCGGCCAGTTTCGACGTTGTGCAGCTGCAAAGCGGCAAGAGTGCCGTGGTAAGAATCAGCGCATCCAGCACCGCGGCTGAACCTGGCGTGAATTTCATCAACGGATACGCGGGCGATGCGCCGATTGCAATCACCAATGTTCGCGTCTTCAACAGCACCGGGCAGGTGATCGAGAATTCAAACGGCTCGGCGAATGATCCCACCATCACCATCAGCTTTGCTGCAGGGGTCGCAACCCTCACCGGTATTAAAGCCGGCTACCAGATTGAATACACCACTACGGCGGATCACAACCGCGTGCTTATCGAGAACGGTGCGGCCGTCACTGCCAAGGGCAATGAGCACGCCGACTTTGATATCGGTGGTTTCACGCTGGTCCAGGCCTCTATTTCGAAAACCGAAATCGGCTCCAAGATCATCTTCGACGACGATGGGCCGAGCATCAGCACCACCGGTACGGAGCCGACGCTGATGGTGGACGAGACGGTGCTGGCGACCAACGCCACCCAGAACTTTGCCGCCAACTTCACCTCGGCGTTTGGCGCTGATGGTGCGGGCACCCTGAGCTATGCACTGGGCGTGGTGGCCGGAGCCTCCGGGCTGACCGACACGGCCACCGGCGAGGCGGTGAACCTGTCACTCAACGGCACTGTGGTCGAAGGCCGCACGGCCACGAGCGACCTGCTGGTGTTCACGGTCAGCGTGGCTGCCAACGGTGATGTCACCCTCGACCAGCTCCGCGCTGTGGTGCATTCCAATACCACCAATCCCGATGACTCGACGAGCCTGACCGCTGACAACCTGGTGACGCTGACGGCAACCAAGACCGACGGGGACGGCGACAGCGCCCAGGCGACGCTGAACATCGGGCAGAACCTGGTGTTCAAGGACGACGGGCCGAGCATCAGTACCACTGGCGTGGAACCGACGTTGATGGTGGACGAGACAGTACTGGACGCCAACGCCACCCAGAGCTTTGCCGCCAACTTCACCTCGGCGTTTGGCGCCGATGGTGCCGGCACGCTGACCTATGCGCTGGGCGTAGTGGCCGGAGCTTCCGGGTTGACCGACACGGCCACGGGCCATGCGGTGAACCTCTCACTCAACGGCACTGTGGTCGAAGGCCGCACGGCCACGAGCGACCTGCTGGTGTTCACCGTCAGTGTGGCCGCCAACGGCAGCGTCACGCTCGACCAGATCAGGGCCGTGGCGCATGCCAACACCACCAATCCCGATGATTCGACGAGCCTGACCTCGGACAACCTGGTGACGCTGACGGCAACCAAGACCGACGGGGACGGCGACAGCGCCCAGGCGACGCTGAACATCGGGCAGAACCTGGTGTTCAAGGACGACGGGCCGAGCATCAGTACCACTGGCGTGGAACCGACGTTGACGGTGGACGAAACGGTACTGGACACCGACGCCACCCAGAGTTTTGCCGCCAACTTCACCTCGGCGTTTGGCGCTGATGGTCCGGGCACGCTGACCTATGCGCTGGGTGTGGTGGCCGGAGCCTCCGGGTTGACCGACACGGCCACCGGTGAGGCGGTGAACCTGTCGCTCAACGGCACCGTGGTCGAAGGCCGCACGGCCCTCGGCAACCTGCTGGTGTTCACGGTCAGCGTGGCCGCCAATGGCAGCGTCACCCTGGACCAGCTCCGCGCCGTGGTGCATCCCGACGCTACCAACCCGGATGACTCGACGAGCCTGACCGCGGACAACCTGGTGACGCTGACGGGGACCAAGACCGACGGGGACGGCGACAGCGCCCAGGCGACGCTGAACATCGGGCAGAACCTGGTGTTCAAGGACGACGGGCCGAGCATCACCACCACCGGCGTGGAACCGACACTGATGGTGGACGAAACGGTACTGGCGACCAACGCCACCCAGAACTTTGCCGCCAACTTCAATTCGGCGTTTGGTGCCGATGGCGCCGGCACCCTGACCTATGCGTTGGGCGTGGTGGCTGGAGCTTCCGGGTTGACGGACACGGCCACCGGTGAGGCGGTGAACCTCTCACTCAACGGCACCGTGGTCGAAGGCCGCACGGCCCTCGGCAACCTGCTGGTATTCACGGCCAGCGTGGCCGCCAACGGTGATGTCACCCTCGACCAGCTCCGCGCTGTGGTGCATTCCAACACCACCAATCCGGATGACTCGACGAGCCTGACCTCGGACAACCTGGTGACGCTGACCGCGACCATTACCGACAAGGAGGGCGACAGCGCCCAGGCGACGCTGAACATCGGGCAGAACCTGGTGTTCAAGGACGACGGGCCGAGCATCACCACCACCGGCACGGAGCCAACGCTGACAGTGGACGAAACGGTACTGGCGACCAACGCCACCCAGAACTTTGCCGCCAACTTCACCTCGGCGTTTGGCGCCGATGATGCAGGCACCCTGACCTATGCGCTGGGCGTGGTGGCCGGAGCCTCCGGGCTGACCGACACGGCCTCGAACCAGGCGGTGAACCTGTCGCTCAATGGCACCGTGGTGGAAGGCCGCACGGCCACGAGTAATCTGCTGGTGTTCACGGTCAGCGTCGCCGCCAATGGCAGCGTCACGCTTGACCAGCTCCGCGCCGTGGTGCATTCCGACCCAAGCAATCCCGATGATTCGAAGTCGTTGACCTCGGACAATCTGGTAACGCTGACGGCGACCAAGACCGACAGGGATGGCGACAGCGCCCAGGCAACGCTGAACATCGGGCAGAACCTGGTGTTCAAGGACGACGGGCCGGCACTCAGTTTCGGCAACCTGATCGGGACCGGTAGCGTCCTTGCGCAATCCGGGTTCTGGAGTATGGCGACGGGAGCCGACGGCCTGGGGGCGGCCGGTCTGGATATCTCGTTGGTCAATAACCAGTTCACCCTCGTCAGGCCAGACAACACGACCACGACCGGGACCGGCACGCTCAGCGAGCTGTCGCCATCACCAGATGTCAATGGCGCGTACCGGTTCGCGGGAACCTTGACCGGTGATTTCGACAACAACGCCGCAACGGCGAATACCACCGTCGACTACACGTTGACCGCCTATGCCGATGGTCGCTATGCACTGGATCTGGTGCAAGGCTTCCGTTCGACGATCGTGCTCAGCAGTGCCGACGGCTCGCTCGCTGCCGGTGGCCCGGATTCGGTGCGCACATTGTTGATTCCGCAGACGAGTAACCCGGCTATTCCTTCGACATCCGAGGAGATCGTGTTCTTTTCCGCGAAGGCGCTGGCGTCGACTGCGGACATCCTGACCGGTATCGGGCTCGGAGCACCCGACCCCACCGAAGCGGCGCTACAGACCAACCCCCTGCCGGGGTACATCGACCCGGCGGCCATGAACGTCAGCACGTCCGGCATCGGCGTCGCCAACAACGTGTTCCAGGGCGATAACCTGGCGGCAATCAGCGCCGCCGATGAAAGTTTCGTCATCAACCCAGAGAGCCTGCTGACGGGAATGAAGGTCTTCATCGACAACTCCGTGGCGGGTTACAACACCGCGACCGAAGACCTGTACTACAGGATCTACTACGCGGATGGCTCGTTTTCGGACCGCATAGAGGTGAACACCCTGACGCCGGAGGCGGGCGGACAGGTGTCCTTCCTCGTCGAGAAGGCGGGCGCGACACTGATCGACGCGGTTCAGCTGACGATGGGCCGGGGCGATGTCAAGATCCCGGTGATCCAGTTCATTCAGCAGAGCGAGAGTCTGGCCAGCGATGTCCAGCTGGCGTTCAGCGCGACGCTGACGGACAAGGACGGGGACTCGGCGACGAGTACCTTTGACGCCAACCTGTTCGCCAACGACCCGGCCAACGCTTCCTTCGACTTCACGCTGGTTGGCACGGGCGGTGAGCAAGATGCGTTCAACATCGATCTGTCAGTCAATGAGAACCTGTACCAGGTCACCGGCTTCGATGCGGGCCTGGGCGTGCGGGACAAGCTGGTACTCAACGGCGACCCGAACGCCGTTGTCCAATCGATCAACAACACCGGTGCCGACAGCGTCGTGACGGTTGCCGAGACGGGCGGACAAACAACGACCATCACCTTGGTCGGGGTTGATGTTCTGAATACCGACGTCTTTTTTGGCAGTGCTTGAAGCTTTGCGCGTGAACGGATGCGAGGGTGGCCTAGGAAACCACCCTCGCATTTTTTTTGCAGTTCAGATACGAGATCCCCTTGATCCCATGCGCTGTGAACTGGCGAGCAGCACAAGCTTAAAGAACGCCGCTGCGTGCATATTGGGGTCCGTTTGTGTGTTTGCACGCACAAACAGCAGATGGACCTCTGCCTGCACCCTCCCCCTGGGTGCTTCAGGCTTTTCATGTTGACCCATCGATCTGCAGGCTTTTTCCGCCCCACATTCGCGTACACAGCCCCCAACCTGGGCCTGTTTTAGCCGGGTGCAGGTATGCAGAAAAAACGACACATTCAGACCGCAGGCGTGGCTGGGGGACGACGGCGCGCGCCTGGTCAAAAATCCCTCCTCCGCCCCCAAGTACGCCAAGGCGCAGCATCTGGTGCAAGAAACGAATGCCTGGCCGGGGAGATCAGAACCGAGGAAGCGACGCAGTGGGTGGCCGACGTGAACAACGAACGGGCATGGATCATGCTTGAGTATGGGAGACAGTTCAGGGGTTGATCGAGATCCGCTGCAAGCCTTGCCGGCGATCGATGGGCTTTGACTACATTCAAGGAGCGGTGCAAAACGCTGAAGCGCGGGCCGCAGCAAAAAGGTAGCCCGCGCATTACGAGTAACGGGGGCTATGTTCAATTGCCCGGTACAGACAAGGCGCTGCTGGTTGAAAGCTGCGCCGCTGATGGCAACGAAGCCCCCAAACCGCTGGTGCACCAGTGCATACATTTTGCGGCTTAAGAGTGAACACGCTAATCAGAAAGGAAGTTCGGCATGCTGTTTTTCAAACCCGAGCGACAACTAGCGCTTGAACTAGACCTCGAGGGACTCTCGCTCCGTCTCAAACCCCTCAGTACCACCATCAAGCTGATGACGTCTCACAGGTTGCGGAAGTATCAACGGGCCCTGGAAAACGACATAGGTGGACTACCTGGGTTTATGGCGTTGTCGGTTGAGGGAAAAGTCAACTACATGATTCCCATCATTTCGCAAATGAACGAAGCCAGAGATCAGCAGAATGAAGTCGATTTCATAGCGGCCTACCTGACCGTCATGCTGCTGGAAAGCATCAGCTGCGGCTATCATTCGACGATGAACTTGGTCTTTAGCGGGATGGAAAATCTCGCCGCGTTCCGGTGGGATGAGTCATAAAAAAACCATCCAACAAGAAACTCTGGAAGCGCTTATCAACAACCACGTGCTGGGCGAGCGCCACGACTTCGAGGAGTGGCAGGAGACGGTGTCCACACTCCTCATCAATCTGGCCAAAGCACCTGCCGATCAGTCTGCCCGCTTCGCCAACATGTCGCGACCTGAAATCGTAGTTTCTGAAAAGTGGTCGCGAAAGCTAGTAGGGTTCGCCAAGACCGGTGTCGAAATCTGGCGGTCTAGCTACTGCGCTGGCGCAGTCTCCACTACTTGACTTGATCATATGCATCATTCATCACTTTAATGGCGTTCAACACATGCGGATGTTCAGCCCAGCGGTATGAAGCATTTCCAAGTAAGCCGGCTGTCGCGTTGTCCATCAGGCTTTTTACATCAAGCCCGCTGGCGACGGCCGCTCCAATAATTGCTACAAGCGCTTGTTCCAGTGCAATTTCGCGATCACTAACCACTGCATCTCCTTAAACCGACCCCATGCCGGCCTGAAAGATTAATCGCTCACCCACAACCAAATTGCCACTACACCCTGTCGCATCCGGTCACGGAGTACGGCGCTTGAACCACCCTAACCCTTTTCGCGTGCTTTCCACAATCAATCGATGCTTTGTAGTCTCGATACGCGTAATCGCAGGCACTTGGCCCGACCGAGAATGGATCAGCAAGAACTGTTGGGGGCGCTCGGTGTGAAAGATCTGTCCCAACCGTTGTAATGACCGAGCAGTACATCCGCAACAGGAAAGGGAAAAAAGTCTCACCAACCAAGTGAATTGCGGACCAATCCAATAACTGCGGACCAGAAACGAACAAGGGCTTGCCCAGCTTTCGCTCGCAAACCCTTGATTTATATGGTGCCCGAAGCCGGAATCGAACCGGCACGCCCTTACGAGCGGGGGATTTTAAGTCCCGAGGGAAAATCAATCAGACTGGGGCTTCCAATAGATTTTCCGGACCGCAATCAAGCCTATTGGCTTGCCCTACAGCCCAATGTTTCCGCATAACCTTAGAAGATTGCGGTCCAAAAAAATCCATGATTCAAGCATCGAAAATGTGCACTCAAGCAGCGTGATAACCATCAGTCGTATGCCGATCACGCATACTTCACGCGCTCTACTGGTGTCGTCTCGCCCCAAGCATCCATGTCCGCAGGGATCATGCATCCCCCCTTTGTAATGGCCATTTTTACTGGCGCTAGCTGCAACCGACTGCCTACAAGAGCTTAAAAGTGCGTGAGAAAGTCACGCACGCCTTTTCGCCACCCTCCCCGGCGTCCTGCCGACCGCCCCCCTTCATGCACTATCTCCCGATGCTACGCTGAAATCTCCACGGAGGATTCGCGATGCCAAACTCTGACCTGCTCCCTTCCCTGCTGTTCAAGATCAACGAAAACCAGCTTGCCCTTGAAGCCGCTATCCTGGAGCTTTCGAGCTGGGTCGAGCAGCGCGGATCGGCCGATGTCGCCGACAATGTGCGCGGCGCCCTTGAAGCTATCGACAAGAATGAGGAATTTATCAAGATGACGCTCGCGGTGATGATGGCGCCGGAGTGACCGCTACCGGCCGATTCTGTTGAAAAAGTCGGTTTTCTCAACCGCTCGAATATTGACGGGTAAAAACACATTTTTTGCCCGCTGCTACGTAAAATCCGAGTCTGGACACCTCTGCTGAAAGCAAGAAATTCAATCTCAGACGCGTACTTTTCTGTCGTGAGAACCAAGCCATACTTTTTCAACAGAATCGGCCAGAAGCTGACGTTCGATTTTTTTTGGGAACCTCAAAGTCCTTTGATGAAAACACTAGATGTCGCAGTGGTTCCGCGGCCAGTTTGACCAATCACTTTCGGATTGAGCCTTTTACAACTGGAGAACTAGGCAGCCCCCAAGGCCTCTCGCATAAAAGCGAAGCCCGGCGACCGCTCACGTGCTTTTTAGTGCTCCTGATCAGCCATATTGCGTGGATTTTCGACGCCCTCGATGCTCCTCACGATATGCACTCCTCCGTCCATCTCTAGAAATTCCGTCCCAGCAGGCAAAACTGCGCCGGTGCGTCGACATTAATCAGCTAATGTCCGTGGTCCCGACGCACCGTCCCAATATGCTAATAAACTGTCCCGCCGCGCCCATAGTCTCGTGCCCGAGATATCTACTATAGGACCAGTACCTCTGCCATCAGCGGGGGCCTGTTACCTATACCGGATGCACATCTTGCGCATCGCCGTACAAGCACGGATTGGAGACAACAATGACAAAAATCGCCGACATCCAAAACACCCCTTCACCAGCATCGCCCTCGGCGCCGGCCATCATCCGGTCGTCGGTGCGACAGCATTCGATCAAGGTAGAGCTTTGCACACCCGCCATCGGCGCCGAGCTCAGCAACGTCAGCCTTGTCGACGCTGCCCAAGATCCAGAACTGATCGCGCAAATCCGGGAGCTGTGGCTCAAGCACAAAGTGTTGTTCTTTCGCGACCAGAACATCACCCCAATGGAGCAACAGCACTTCGCCGCGCAATTCAGCGAACTGGAAGCCCATCCCTTGGCGCCGAGCCATCCGGAAGCGGACAAGCTGCTGATGCTGTACCGCAATCTCGATCCGAGCAAGCCCAAGAGCTATGTGGAAAAGGCTAGTCGCGAAAACCTCTGGCATGCCGATGTCACCTACAAGCAGGCGCCGCCCCGCGGTGCGGTATTGCGCTGCGAACTGGGTCCGGAGACCGGCGGCGATACGCTGTTTTCCAACATGGTGATGGCCTACGAAAAGCTGCCCGAAAGCATCAAGCAACGGATCGATGGCTTGTATGCCAAGCACGGTGCCGAGCAGACCTTTGGCGCCCAGTTGCCACGCGAAGAACGTCACGCGATGGCCCTGAAGACGCCCGGCGCCGAGCATCCGGTAGTGCTTGTGCATCCCGAGACCGGCGAGAAGGTGCTGTTCGTCAATTCCGCATTCACCACCCATTTCTCGAACTTCTTCAACTTCGAGGACATCCGCTACGGCCAGGACTTCATGCCCGAGGCTCATCACCTGATGAACTACCTGATCTCCCAGGCCGCCATCCCGGAATACCAGGTTCGCCTGAAGTGGCGCACCAACACCGTTGCCATGTGGGACAACCTGCAAATCCAGCACTACGCCGTGGCTGACTACGGCAACGCGCCACGGAAGATGCTGCGCGCAACCTTGGCGGGAACCCCGCTGACCTGACCCTGACTGCCAGACAGACAGCCCGGGCACCCGACCATCCGTGATGGTCGGACGATCCCGGCCGCCGAAAAATTCCCGATCAAAACAACAATCAACGGAGATACCTATGCTCTACGAACACGTCGACACCGCCGTCATCGATGGCGAATCCCTGCCCTGGATTCCGTTTACCCCTTATGCCGATAACGTCCTGCTCAAGTACTTCAAGCTCGACCCGATCCGTGGCGAATGGATCGTCATGATGAAGGCGCCGATCGACATGCAACTGCCCAAGCACCACCACACGGGTACGGTGATGGTCTACACCTTCGAAGGCCAGTGGAAATACAAGGAGCATGACTGGGTCGCCGGCCCGGGCAGCATCGTGTACGAGACCGCCGGATCGACTCACACCCCAGAAGTCGTCAGCACCGGAAATGGCGACGGCTATGTGCTCACGCTGGTTCAGGTCAATGGCGATCTTGCGTTTCTGGATGAGAACGACAACATCGTCGCGCTCGAAAACTGGAAGTCCGGGCTCAAGCGTTATCTTGACTATTGCGAACAGCATGACATCGCGCCGAAAGACCTCACGGCATTCAACTGATCCGGTTCCAGGAGAACTCCCGGTATCCCTCGATTCAAGGGGGGCCGGGAAAGTAGCCTGATCGCAAAAATCCAGGGGAGGAAAACAGGCTGTCCCGGTTCGCGGTCTTGACGTGGAATCTGACAGAGGGCCCTGCCCGCTCCCCGATCACAGACTTTCGAACGGAGCGATGCCATGCATGGCTTGATGATGCACAAGCAGCTGTTGATTTCCTCGCTCATAGAGCACGCCGACCGCCATCACGGCGATACGCAGATCGTGTCCCGCAGGGTGGAGGGCGATATCCATCGCTACACCTTCCGGGACTGCCACCGTCGCGCGCGCCAGATGGCCAGCGCGCTGACCAGCCTGGGTGTCCAGCCCGCCGACCGGATCGGTACGCTGGCCTGGAACGGCTATCGTCACCTGGAGTTGTACTACGGCATTGGCGGGATGGGTGCCATCGTGCACACCATCAACCCGCGCCTGCATGAAGATCAGGTGGCCTACATCGCTAATCATGCCGAAGACCAGTACATCTTCTTCGACATGACCTTCCTGCCGCTGATCAAGCTCATCGCTGGCCGCTGCCCAACGGTCAAGGCGTTCATCGCCATGACCGATCACCTGCCGACAGACACCGGTATCGACAACCTGCTGTGCTATGAAGATCTGCAGCAACAGGGCGCCTGCGATTACGCCTGGCCGGATCTCGACGAGGATGCCGCCTGCACGCTCTGCTACACCTCCGGCACCACGGGCAACCCGAAAGGCGTGCTGTACAGTCATCGCTCTTCGCTGCTGCACACCTATGCCGCCGCGCTGCCGGATGCCCTGAACTGTTCGGCGCGCGACGTCATCCTGCCGGTTGTGCCCATGTTCCATGTCAACGCCTGGGGGCTCCCGTACATCGCGTGCATGGTCGGGGCCAAGCTGGTATTTCCCGGCCCTGCGCTGGACGGCAAATCGCTGTTCGAACTGCTCGAAGCGGAGCAGGTGACCCTCTCTGCTGGCGTACCCACGGTCTGGCAAGGGCTGCTCGGGCATCTGGAGCAAACCGGCGAGCCTTTCTCCAGCATGAAACGCACCATCATTGGCGGTGCAGCCTGTCCCACGGCAATGCTGAACAAGTTTCAGGAGACCTACGGCGTGGCGGTGTTGCACGTCTGGGGGATGACGGAATTGAGCCCGATCGGCACCATTGGCACCCTCAAGGCCAGGCACCTTGGCATGTCCCCGGAAGAGCGTAATGCTGTGCAGTCCAAACAAGGCCGCGCAGTGTTTGGTGTCGATATGAAGATCGTCGGCGCGGACGGCCTGGAACTGCCTTGGGACGGCGCAACCTCGGGTGACCTGATGGTGCGCGGCCCCTGGGTGGTACGCGACTATTTCAGAAATGAAAGCGACTGTTCGCCGCTGCTCGAACACGCCGGCCAGACCTGGTTCCCCACCGGCGATGTGGCGACCATCGATGGCGATGGCTTCATGCAGATCACCGATCGCAGCAAGGATGTGATCAAGTCGGGTGGCGAGTGGATCGGCTCGATCGATCTGGAGAACATTGCCCTGAGCCATCCCTCAGTCGCCCAGGCGGCCTGCATCGCCGCGAAACACGCGAAGTGGGATGAACGGCCCTTGCTGATCATCGTCAGGAAAGCGCAGGCAGCCCTGACCCGGGAAGATCTGCTGGCCTTTTATGACGGCAAGATTGCCAAGTGGTGGACGCCGGATGATGTGGTCTTCGTCGACACGATTCCACTGGGCGCTACGGGCAAGGTGTTGAAGAACCGCCTGCGCGAGCAGTTCGGCGATCATCTGCTGGTCAAGGCTGCCAGCTGAGTAACAAGGAACAAATCCAGCCCTGTCCATGTGCAAAGGCAGGGCGGACGTTACGGCAGATGCCGGTAGCGTTCGCCCTGCCTTTGCATTTCCGCTATCAAGGGGTTTAGCCAGCCGCTGGCTCAGAGGTCGGGTCGCCGGACATCAACTGCTCGAGAAACTCCAGCAGCAATTCGTTGACCTGAGCCGGGCTTTCCTCTGCGGCGCTATGGCCTACACCGGGTAGCAGCACCTTTTTGCGCAGAGCGGGCAGGTAGGCGTCCATCTGGTCGTAGAGGCTGCGGATTTCCACCGGCTCCAGGGAAGGGTCGGCAGCACCACCGATGAACAGGCTTGGCTGGCTGACCTTCGCGCCGTCGAGAAACGCGGTGATTTCCCAGTTGCGGTCGCGACAGCGGTAGTAGTTCAGGGCACCGGTAAACCCCGTGCGCGTGTACTCGGCGACGTAGTAGTCGAGCGACCGCGGGCTCAGCCAGGACGGGAACGCTCCCTTCGGCTCGGTAAAGGCGTTGAGAATCGGCTCACCGGCCTCGACAAACAGACGCCAGCGTTCGGCTCCGACGGCGCTGCCGGAGATCGAGTAAAAGACGCTGCTCAAGGTCTTGCGCGGATCAGCGGCCAGCTCGCGATCCGGCTTGGTGAGCTGCTGGAAATACAGGTGGTGGTAGACCCGGCCTTTCGCCATGGCCTGCAAGCCCACGGTTGGCTTGACCTTGCCCCGCGGCGGTACCGGGGTATTGAGCATCACCAGGCCACTGAACAGATCCGGGCGCAACATGGCGGCCGCCTGGGCCACCCAGGCGCCCAGGTCGTGGCCGATGATCACCGCAGAGGTTTCCCCCAGGGCCGCCATCAAACCCACCATGTCGCCGACGGACTGGCTCATGTCATAGGCTTCGATGGCGTCGGGGCGGTCCGATTGCCCGAACCCGCGTTGATCGGGCACCACAACCCGATAGCCGGCCTCGGCCAATGCCACGATCTGGCGCCGCCACATGTACCAGAGGTAGGGGAAGCCGTGCAGCAGGATGACGAGCGGGCCCTGGCCCTCGTCGATGTAGTGCATGCGGATGCCGTTGACGTCGGCAAAGCAGTGGTTGAATGCATCAGGATCGTCGGCATCCACCTGCGCCATTGCAGCGAGCGGCTGACCGATACGCATTGAAGTGCGCGTATCCATTATCTACCTCCATCTTATTAGTTGTGGGCTTGAAGGTAGCTCTGAGAGGGTGCCCCGCACTGAGCTTAGCAGGACACAATATTGTGAAATTGGGACAGAGCGAAAGACTATAGAGCTGCTTCTGCCGCCGCCATTCTTGGCTCGCCGATAGTGTCCCAATATGCAAAGAAATTATCCCGCCATGCCCATAGCGCCGCGCTCGTGTTCCCTACAATGGGACCGCGCTTCCTGCTCTGCACTACGCCAGACCAAGGTTGAAGATCGCTAGCGCTATCAGTACTTCCACAAGCGCCGTCTTCTCGTTCAATACATCTTCGATGAAAAAAGAAACGCCGCCATCGGCCGAGGGAGATCCTATACATGCCCAAGCTTGTTCGCGCCGCCGTCTTGACCAAATACCTGGAAGTCACCCAGGACCTGGGATTCAACCCGCGTGACGTGCTGGCAGTTGCCGGCCTGAACAAGGCTCAGCTGCAAGCCCCTGAATACCGCATTCCCATCGATGCCGCCGTACGTCTGCTGGAAGATTCGGCCGCCGCCAGCGATTGCCAGACCTTCGGCCTGCGTATGGCCGAGTCACGCCAGCTTTCGGACCTCGGTGTAGTCAGCTTGCTGCTCAGCCAACAGCGCACCCTGCGCGACGCCTTGCAGGTGATGGAGCGCTACCGTCATCTGATGAACGATTCCCTGGGAATCTTCGTTGAAGAGGCCGGCAGGATGGTGATCATTCGTGCAGTGATGGTCACCGAGACACTGCTGCCCAATCGCCAAGCCACGGAGCTGGTCATTGGCGTGCTGTTCCGCTTGTGCTCGACACTGCTCGGCTCGAAGTGGCGCCCCTACAGCGTCAACTTCATGCACCAGCCGCCAGACAGCCTGCACCTGCATCAGCGCCTGTTCGGCTGCAATCTGGAATTCGGCAGCGAGTTCAACGGCATCGTTTGCTCCGAAGCCAGTCTCGATATGATCAATCCCAATGCCGACCCGTCCATGGCCCGTTATGCCCAAGACTACATCGATTCGTTGCAGGGTGATGAAAGCACCTCGATGCTGTTCGAGGTGCGCAAGGCCATCTACCTGTTGTTGCCCATGGGGCGCGCCACCCTAGAGCAGATCGCCCTGTCACAGGGCATGAACGTGCGTACCTTTCAACGCCGTCTGCAGGACGACGGCTGTGCCTTCAACGACCTGATCAATGACGTGCGCCGTGACCTAGCGCTGCGTTATCTGGAGAACCCGAACAACTCGATGAGCCGCATCGCCGACATGTTCGGCTTCTCCATGGCCAGCTCCTTTACCCGCTGGTTCATCAACCAGTTCGGCATGCCACCGGCGGCGTGGCGCAGCGCGCAGAAACAGTCCGGTCTCTGCGCAGAGAGTGCCGCAGTCCCTAAATCTTTCTGAGTACAAGGCAAAAAAGGTTTTTCACGCAATTGCGGGAAACTCAGAAACAACAGCGCCGATTTGACTGATGATGTTCGTGCGAGCAAACACATCTGACAAATCGGCGTTCTTGTGCGTGATATGAGTATTGCGAATTCTTTTTCAAGTAGATCGCGTCTTTCCCGACCATTCGTGATGAACCAAAAAAAACGGCGACTGCTGGTACAGTCGCCGCAAAAAACCGATGTTTGTGGCACCGGTGGTGAGCTTCACTGTAACGAGGAGCCAGCCCAGTGAAGCCCTGCCATAAACCTGAGTGAAGCCTGTTTTCAGAGGCCCCAGTGCAGCAACAGCAGTACCAGCACGACCAAGAACACCGTCTCACCGACCATCAGCAGGATCGGTTTGATGCCGACCGCCGCCAGCTCCTTGAGCCGAGTCTTCATGCCCAGGGCACTGATGGAAATCACCAGGCACCAGCGCGACAACTCATTGACCCCGCCTTGCACCGCCGGAGCGATCCAGCCGGTGCTGTTGATGCAGGCCAGAATCAGAAAGCCCACGGCGAACCATGGCAGCAGCGGTGGGCGCTTGCCGGTCGGGTCAGCGCCTTGCATGCGGGTGATCATGGCCGCGGTGACGATCACCGGCAGGAGCATGGCAACGCGCATCAGCTTGACCACCGTGGCCGTGTCACCGGTCTCGGTTGACATGCCGTACCCAGCACCGACCACTTGGGCGACGTCGTGGATGGTGGCGCCGAGGAACACCCCGGCGATCTGTGGCGACAACGAGAACCAGTTGGCAATCATTGGATAGACGATCATCGCCAGGGTGGACAACGCCGACACGCCGATCACCGTGAACAGGGTCGCGCGCTCTTTCTGCGGATGGTTCGGCAACGCCGCCGCCAGTGCCAAGGCTGCCGATGCGCCGCAGATGGCCGTGGCGCCACCGGTGAGCATGCCAAACAGCCGCGAGAAACCCAGAAACTTCGCGGCGATCACCGAGGCAGCGATGGTCAACACCACCAGGATCACCACCAGTACCATCGGCTTCCAGCCCAGTGCCGCCATTTGTTCCAGGGTGATGCGCATGCCCAGCAGAGCGACGCCGATGCGCAGTACCGTGCGGGCGGTGAACTCGACGCCGACTTTGCAGGGACCGTCGTCGGCAAGAAAATTCAAGGCCATGCCCAGCAACAAGGCGAACAACATGACCGGTGCGCCGTAGTGCTCGGACAAAAACGAGGCGGCGGCAGCCACGATCAGGCTGACTATAAAGCCCGGTACCAATTCGCGTGTGCGGGTTTGGATGCGGGTTAGAGCAATAGCGCTCATGGCGCGGACTCCTCGAAAAAGGTGGTAATGAACGCCTGGCCGTCGATGATCGTGGCCGGGTGGTTATTGACTTTGAGTTGGGTGGAAATGAACAGATAGCCGCTCTTTGTATGGCCCCCGGCCGGCGGGCTTTTGTCAGTAGGTACAGACATGAGCCGGGCATGCCAGTTACCGCTCGCGATCACTTTCGCGCAACGCTTCACTCATGGAGGCCAGCAGCGCATCGGGGGGTCGTGAACCCACCCCCGTCCTCTGCCGGCTGAACTGCACACTAGGCACGTCGAAACTGTACCTGCGAGTGTTCCAGTTGGCGCTCGCCGATCAGGCACCAGGGGCAAAAGAAATCGAAAAACACATCAATACGCAAACGACGAGTCACAACCTCACCTCTAACCCGGCTTCACTGACAGGGTCAGGCACGCTCTGCCCCTGAAGCCGGGCGATATCTCTGTGGTAATGACACTTGGCATAAAAGAACACCGCCGCTGCCGCGAGGCTGACCAGCGGCACCAGTTGAAACGCGGCATGCAAACCGATGAGGTCGGACACCCGACCGGTGATGAACGGCCCCGGTGCCAACCCCAGCAGGTTGTTGGCCAGGGTCAGCGTGGCGAAGGCCGTGCCGTGCACCGAGTAATGGGTCAGGTTGGCAACCATCGCGCCGCTAGGGCCGGTGGTACCGGTGGCAATCAGCATGCCCAGGCAGATCAGCAGCAGTTGCACCGGCCCCGCCTGCAAGGCAAAGGCTGCCGACAGCAACAGACAACTGCCCAGACAAAAGGCGATGGCCAGGCTGACCTTGCGCTCCGGTGAGTGGCGACACAGGCGATCGCTGAGCATGCCGCACAGAATCATCCCCACACCGCTGCACAACACGATTAGCGCCGCCATGCCGCCGGCCTTGTCGGTGGGCATGTCGTAGTAGCGGTTGAGGTAGCTGGGAATCCACACCATCACCGTTCCGCCGACGAATAGCTGCAAACCGCTACCCACGTACGTGGCGATCACCGAATGGCTGGACCACAAAGTGCGCAGCGGACGCTTGACCGCGGCAGCCGTCTTGTTCGCAATCTGCGCGGCACGTTGTGGCGCAATGCGTGCTTCCTTGACGATCAGCGGATAGAGCACCGCCAGCACCAGGCCAAACAGAGCCATGCCGGCGAACGACCAGCGCCAGCCCAGCTTGGCCGCGATAGCACCGCCCAACGCCATGCCCAGCACGGCACCAAACAAGCCACCGGCCATGAAAGCACTGGCCAGGGTGGCGCGCATATGTTTGGGGAACACCGAGATCACCACGGCGATGCCGACGCTGCCGTAAGCCGCCTCACCGACACCGACCATAAATCGCGCGATGAACATCTGCTGGTAGTCCTGCGCCACCGCGCAGCCCAGGGTCGCCAGGCTCCAGAGCAGCGCCATCAACGCCAGGCTCTTGACCCGGCCGAAGCGGTCGGCCATCAACGACAGAGGGAACGTCAGCAGGCCAACCATCAGGGCAACGACGCCGCTGAGCAGACCGAGCTGGCCGTCGCTCAACGCCCACTCGCTCTTGAGCAGCGGGAACACCGCGTTGAGCACTTGGCGTGACATGTAATCGGAAATCAACAGGCCGAACGTCAGCGCGAAGACAATCCAGGCATATTTACGCGCAACGCCGACTCCACCGGAGTCGTCATCGTCGGCGGCGATTGGGTGAAAGGCCATGCAGCCTCCTCAATGTGGTTGTTTTATTGTTGTTATCAAGCGTGTAGCCGCTACGGCTTACGAAAGTGACTTCAATGCCCACACGCGTGAGCATCCCCATGACCAAGGGCCGTGCTGTTGAACCGCAGTAGGTTCTAGCGCGTATCCATTACCTTCCGCTCTCTATTTTCGGAAGCCTGAAGGTAGCTTTGACGGGGCCTCCTGCACTAAGCTTCGCAGGACTCAATCTTGCGAAATTGGGACACGAGGGAAATCATGTATACCCTGACGCGGAGTGCCAGCCTTACCAACTATGAACAGGTTGCCCGTTCAGAGGGGCTCGATCCTTTTCGTATGCTGCGGATGGCCAAGCTGCCGGCCAGTGCCCTCGACGATCCAAATATCATGATCAGTAGCGATTCGGTCGGGTGGCTGCTGGAGGAGTCAGCCCGATTGTCCGGTCAGGAGGCTTTCGGTCTGCTGCTCGCCGAAAAGAGACACCTTTCCAACTTTGGCATGCTGGCACTGCTTATCCGCGAAGAGCCAACACTGCGCGCCGCCTTGCAATCTTGCTTTCGCTATACGCGACTGCATAACGCCGGTGTGCAATTGTGGCTTGAGGATGTGGGCGATCTGACCCTGCTGCATGTGGGGGTGAACATGCAGGGCCATCATGGCGTCTGGCGCCAAGCGATTGAACAAGCAACCGGAATTATCCTCCGCACGTTGTGCATTCTGAGCGGTTATACCTTCCGGCCGGTAAGGGTCAGTTTTACTCACGCCCCCCCCTCCAGCCTTGAAGTACACCATCGTGTGTTGGGAACCGCGATCGAGTTCTCTCAGGAATTCAACGCCATCGTTTGCCGCGGGGGCGATTTGGATATGGCCATACCTGAGGCAGACCCCGCGCTGCATCGCGAAGTGAAGCGATCGCTGGACATGCAGTTGGCTAACCTGCGCGACGAGCCGACGCAGCGGGTACGTCAGATCGTCAAGATGCTGCTGCCAAGCGGACTGTGTTCTGTCGATGCGGTTGCCCAGCATCTTGGCATGCATCGACGCACCCTTAACCGCCACCTGGCAACTGAGGGTGAGAGTGTCACAACGATCATCAACGCTGTACGGGCTGAACTCGCCGAAGAGTATTTGGCCAACAGCAGACGCCGATTTTATGAGGTGGCCGAACTGCTCGGCTTTTCCACGGCCGGTGATTTTTCACGCTGGTTCCGCAGCCAGTTTGGCAAGACACCTTCGAATTGGGTTGCTTCCTATCGAGAGAGCAAGGCGCCCCCCGAGCCCCGCCGCCTGAAAAAATAGAAGGAGAGATTCAAGGGCGACTGACAAGCCTGTTGGCCGACCAACCTGCCTGAAACTGTCATTTCTTCGACGCGGCCATTATCGGCGACAAGGCGTTTTCACCAGCCAATGAGCAGGCAGTTTGGGCGGACCGACTTTTTCAACAGAGTCGGTCGATAGCTGTCACGTCAAAACAGTCCTCCCAATGCTGCTGGCTCCCAGTTCATGATCACCAGTTCTCCACTGACCTCGGCCTTGCCCTGCCGCTGGTTAGTCGTGGTGTAGCGGATGTCCAGCGTCTCAAAATGAAAGCCCTCGAACACCCGGCGGATGTCCGGGTGGTCGTTAATGCTGACCATCACCCTGCCCTTACAGCGGCGCATAAAATCGGCCATGCGTTCGTAATTTTCAAACGGAAAATCCACCCCATACCCTGCGGTCTGCCAGTACGGCGGGTCCATGTAGTGGAAGGTGTGTGCCCGATCGTAGCGTTCGGCGCATTCCAGCCAAGGCAGGTTCTCCACGTAGGTACCGGACAGACGTTGCCACGCGGCTGAGAGGTTTTCCTCGATACGGAGCAGATTGATGGCCGGGCCGGTGGTCGCGGTGCCGAACGTCTGCCCAGAGACCTTGCCGGCGAAGGCATGGTGCTGCAGGTAGAAGAATCGCGCGGCGCGCTGGATGTCGGTAAGGGTTTCCGGGCGGGTCATCTTCTGCCACTCGAATACCTGACGCGAACTGAGCGCCCATTTGAACTGACGCACGAACTCTTCGAGGTGATTTTGCACCACACGATACAACGTCACCAGGTCACCGTTGATGTCGTTGAGGACTTCAACCGGCGCGGCCTGGGGTCGCATAAAGTACAGCGCGGCGCCGCCGGCAAAGACTTCGACGTAGCATTCGTGGGGAGGAAACAGCGGAATAAGGCGATCGGCCAGACGGCGTTTGCCGCCCATCCAAGGGATGATAGGTGAAGACATAGATAGCAAGACCTTTACTGTATAAATAAACAGGTGCTAGGCTCGCTCTGCTTTGTGCACAGAGCAGGAGCCTTGGCGGGACTTGCAGGGACAATCTGCGGGGACGGTGGCCAGGCTGGATGTTGACGCATCCAGACTGGCCGCTCCTTTTTCTTTGATTTTTGAAACTTCTGACTCGGGCCGATTTATGCGCCCGCGCAATTAAACCGGCACCTCGAGTACGATTTTCTGCGGCTTGCCTGACGTCTTGGCTTTGCCTTCTTTGCCGCCATTGCACTCCGCCGACACTGTCCAGCCGGACGGGGTAAAAGTGTGATCCACCGACTCCACCAAATACTCACCATCGAGGCCACGCTTGAAGCCTTGGGCCTGGATCATGACTTCGGCAAACAGGTCGGTCCGACCCGGCAGGTCGAGACGTACCGAGGCGGTGGAACGATTGAACGCCGCCAGACGGGCCTTGGCCGCTTCGTCGGCCGCTGTGCGATCCGGGTAGAGATGGCGATCGGTATGCACCGGCGGCAGCCCTTCGGGCACGTTGGGGTTGTCCAGGTGCGAAATCAGTAGCTCGCCGCTGGCCGGGTCCTGGTACTGGGTGTTGACGCCCTGATGCGTGCTGCGGTCGCTCAAGCGAAACTGCCATCGGGTCACATCACTGCGCTGCAGGGTGATCACACCCAAGGCCTTGCCACTGGCGCTCTGCCCGCCCTGTCGCGGCAAGACCAGCAGCTTGCCATCGGCCACCTTGGCGGTGCAGTCGTGTTTTTTGGCCACCCGGGTGATGAAGTTGTAGTCAGACTCGTTGAGCTGGTCCATGCGTGACACCCGGGTATCGACCGGGCACGACGGCTGCCAGCCATTGCGCGCCGCTACATCGCCGACGATCTGCGCCAGGCTCACCTCCTCCCAACTGCCGCTACGCGTGGTCTTGCCGCTGCCACGCATGTCGCTGGCCTTGCCGCTGATCACCAGCGTGTCCGGTGGGCCGGAGACGGCCACCTCGTCCACGGTGTAGCGGCCCATGCGCGTCAGGTCGGCGCCGGAGTAGCCGAGGTAGATTTCGATACTCGCGCCGCGCGTAGGCAGTGACACCGCGCCATCGCGGTCATCGATGCGCAGTTCGAACGAATCGGAGGCCATCCCGGGCCGGTCGGATAGCTGTAGCGAGACCAGCCGATCATTGATCAAGGTGGTGATGTCGGCGCCATCGGCGACGATGCGGAAAAGTGGTTGCATGTCGGTACTCCGGACAAGAAAAAGCCCGCACTCGGCGGGCTGGGTAATGGGATTAATCCCACAGTGAAATTACGCTGTCAGTCTCCACCACCAGGTCCGGCAGCGTGATCAGCACACCGGCCCGGAACGGCTGCGGCTCATCGGCCAGGCCCTGATTGGCCGCCAGCACCGCCTCGACGCTGCGGTTCAGGTGGCCGTAATAGTGATGGCACAGGGTGTCGAGCAGATCCCCGTCAGCCGTTCTGCAGATCATCGCCATAGCGGACAAACTCCAATGAAAAGCCCTGCTTGCGCGGGATCGCCCCGGGCAGTAAGGCGCTTTGCTCTTCGTCAATATTGGTCAAACACCAGTTGCCCAACACCTCGCCGTAACCGGTGGTCAGGTTCAGCGGTAACAACTTGGCACCGATGCTGCGCAGCCTATCCAGCTGCTTCAGCCCACCTTTGAAGCTCGGGTAGATCGCGCCCTTGATGGTGATTTTTTCCTCACCCAGGCCCACCGCCTGCTGCGCCGGACGCCGCGTCAGGCGCTCCTGCGCGGCCCAGCGAAACGACGTCTGCCGCCGGAGTTCGTCAAACGCGGCGGTGTCCAGGTTGAAATAATACGGCCGCTCATTGGCCTTGAGCGGGTAGATGATCAGCAGGTGCGGGAATGGCTTCACCGCGTCGGGTATCGGCGTCATGTCGCCGGCAAACCATTCGGTCGGGAAGATGTTGCCCAACGCGGCATTGGCCTTGCCGGCCACCTTGTTGAACGCCGCGCCAAAGCGGCCGATCTGTTCGGTCAGGGCGGAAAAGTGCTCTTCAAACTGGGCCAGCGCGCGCTGGGTCTGGTTGTAGTAGCTGGCGACCTTGCCGATCTTGGCCTGCGCCGCGTTGATCGCATCCTGCAGACGCCGGGTCTTGTCGCTCAGGTCCTCGCTGATAAAGGGCAGACCTTCCAGCGCATCGGCCGCCCCACTGATCTCATTGAGCGCGCCATTCATGGGTCCGGTCATGGACTCCAGGTCAGTCCGCCCGGCCTCCCCTGCGTCGACCATGTACTTCAGCCCGCCCTGCAGGTGCTGCAGGTAGGTCTTTTCATCCGCCATAACACTATTCCTCAACCCACGTGGGGTGCATCAAACAACTGGCGATCGCGCGCTTCCCGAGCGAAGTCGTCAAACTGACGGCGCAGGTACGGCATCAATTCCTGGACCAACTGCGCCGGGTCTTTCACATCGCCGTGCACCTGAAACACCGGGGCCGGGGCGAAGGTGAATTGCTGATCGACCTTCGGCCATTCGGGTGCCTTAACCGCAGTGTTCGACATCAATGCCGCCGCCGTGACCGGCGCGGCGGGGGCGCCGTCCATCGAGCGCACGACCGCGCCCACCCTCTGGCCGACGGCCATGGGAAAGAGGCCGAGCGGTGCTTTGGGTACGACCGGGGTGTCCGGCCCGCCAAACAACGCCTTGCCCATGGTCGCGCCCACGTCACCGCCGCCCATCGCCCCGAGCCAGGCACCGATCATCCCTCCCACCGCGGTACCGAGCAGCGGGATGACCGAGCCGATGGCTGCACCCGCTGCCGCACCGGCCAAACCACCTGCCAGTCCACCCGCCGCCTCGCCGTAGCCTTCGGCCTTTTCATCACGGGTGATGGCGTTCTGGTAAGTGTCCAGCATCTGAACGCCGGCACCGACCACCGCCAGCGCCCCGCCCACTTTCATGCCACGGGACGGCCGACTTGCAGGGCCTTTTCTCTTTCGACCTGAATCGTGATCCAGCCCGTCATCATCGCCGTCATTCGCGTTGGTCACGAACACCCGCTGGACGATGTTGGACCGGTCGCCGGCCGAACCGCGCGCGATGTTCACCAGCCCCCGACCGATCTTCAGCGCGGCCCAGGCCTTGCCCGCCAGCAAGGCTCCGGCACTCAGCGCCGCCAGACCCAGCACCACCTTGGGCGTCTCCTCGGACAAGGCGGTCAAACCACGCGCTGCCGCACCGATACCGGTGGCCAGCGCATCCGTCGCGGGACGCAGGGCATCCCCGATCGCCCGCAGCGAATCGTTGAACGCCTGACCGGTTTCGACCCAGCGTTGTGACGAGGCTTCGCGCCGCTCGCTCAGGTTTTTGTCGAGAATGTCCTTGCGCGGGCCATTGGGGTCCGAGGCGCCTTTTTTCAGCTCCGCGTAGAATTTTTTGTTCTGGGTGTACGCCATCAGGGCGGTCTTGACCTGCATGTCGGCAAACAGATCGCCGGTACGCAAAGTAGCAGCCAAGGCATCGGCCATCGCTTGCGCCTTGGCCGGGTCCGTCTCCTGGCTGATCTGGGTCAGGCCCTGATCCAGCTGTTTGGCCTTTTTCGGATCGGTCTTTTCCACATACCGGCGCGCCAGTTCGAAGCTGGCCTCGAAGGTCGACAAGCCCTTGCCAATGGCGGCGTTCATCGAGCCCTGATAGTCAATCCCGGCATCGGCATAACCTTTGACCGTCTCCCCTGAACCGATTTTCGCAACCCAGTTTTTCAGGTTATTCGCCGCCTCATCGGCGCTGCCGGCGCTCTTGATCTGCACCTGCAGCATGGCGCCCAGCTGGGTCACCGCCTCCTGACCGGTGATGCCGCTGCTGGCCATCTGCGCCAACAACTCCGGAAACCACTTGGCCATGTCGGCCGCCTCGAAGCTGCCTTGCTGGCCCAGCAGGGCAACTGACGCCAGGGCCTGTTCCATTTTTTGGGGGTCGGTGATCTTGGCGTTGTTCTGCATCGCCAGAATCATTTTCGCCGTGTCGGTGCCCGACGCGCCCTGCCCGACCGCAAACTTGGCGGCCACCGGGGCGTACTTCAGCGCTTCGGTCAACACCATGCCGCCACCGACCAATTGATTCACCAGGTCGGCCACCTGGGTGTTGGCCATGCCAGTATCTTTTGAGGTCTGCACGATGTCGCGGGCGGTGTCCATTTCCTGCTGGGTGTTGGCGGTGCCGGACTTGATTGCGATGTCGCGAATGATCGCCTGAAAATCCGCGCTGACCTTGGTCGGTACCGCGGCCAGCGTGGTACCGGCCACCGCCGTACCAAATCCGCTGCGCAGGCTCTCCCGCCCCTCTTCGACCTGCCCCATGCCTTTGGCTTTGAACTCGGCACCGCGCACCACCTTGCCCAGCGCCAGGTACTCCTGACGCAGGCGCCCGACTTCGACACCCTGCTTGCGCAGGCTATTGGTGTTGGTTTCCAGTTTGCGCAGCAATGAGTCGGCATTGGCCGCCCCGCTGTCAT
This sequence comes from Pseudomonas sp. BF-R-30, assembly GCF_019956175.1. Classification (NCBI taxonomy): domain Bacteria; kingdom Pseudomonadati; phylum Pseudomonadota; class Gammaproteobacteria; order Pseudomonadales; family Pseudomonadaceae; genus Pseudomonas; species Pseudomonas sp. BF-R-30. The sequence goes on from NZ_JAHBDE010000037.1 coordinate 25,142, forward strand.
GGGCTTTTTTCCATTCATCGCGCAGACGTATGGTCTCGCCGATGACTTTCTGCAAGCCCTTGGCGCGGGTGGTTTGCGCCTCAAGCTTTTTCATTTCGCCGCTGACATTCTTGAAGGCGGCGCCCAGGGAGGAATCGACGGCGCCGCCAATCACCAGCCCGAGCGAGAGTTTATTCGCCATGCGGAGTACCTGTATGCAACGGGGATGGGCTCAGTCCGTGAGCCACCAGACCATCTCGGAAAACGACAGGCCCTGAATCTCGGCCGCCGAAAAATTCAGCTCGACGGCCAAGCGTTTGGCCAAAGCCTTTTGCAGCCGGGGGTTAAACCCCGTCGTCTGCTCCCAGACGAAAATAGGCGGTCTGCAAACGACGGTAATCGCGCATCAGCAGCCCCTCCAGATCGCCGCGACCGATGCTTGCCAGACTGCAGAACAAGACCATCTCCTGCTCTTCTTCGTTGCTACCTCCCTGCAAAGTGGCGGAGCGCATCTCACGCACCGTCGGTTCGCGCAGGGTCAGTTTGTCGACCTGAATGCCGTTAGCCTGGCTCGCCCGGGACAAGGCCACGGTGGCAATACCATCACCCAGTTGCAGCCACTTGGGCAGAACATTGTCTTTTGCGTTGCTCATGGTGTGGCTCCTTACATGCCCAGGGCAGACCGCACAGCGGCCAATTGGTCGACGCCGTCAATGACACGGATCGAGTTGAGGGGATCGATTTCAAACATCACACTGCCGTCGATTTCCAGCTTGTAATAAGTCACCGCGACGGCGTACTTGAACTCGCCTTTTTCACCCGGTTTCCAGTCCCCCGGATCGACTTCCTTGAGGCTGCCACGCAGGGTGGCGACCACCGCCTTGACCGACCCTTTCTGGCCCTTGAAGGCTCCGCGGAACGAGGCGTTGAACGCGGTCAGATCAGCCTGACCAAAAAACTTCAGCACCTCGCGGCGCACGCCATTGGTAATGAAGCTGGCTTCGAGCTTTTCGGTGCCCATGTCGATCTCGACCGGCGCGTCCATGCCGCCGGCGCGGTACTCGTCGGTCTTGAGGGTCAACTTGGGCAGGGTCAGGCTCGGCACGTCGCCCTGCAGGCTGATACCGTCGACAAACAGGTTGGTGTTGTAGAGCACTTCCGGAATCATTAAGCGGCCTCCTTAGGCGGCGGTATCGAGCACTTCAGTGATCCACTGATCGGTCACCTCCACGCGAAAGTTCGGGTTTTCGGCCGGCGGCACATCGGTGAAACGAATGTTCCAGTACACCTTGCCGTCGCTGAGTTCGCTGGAGGTGTTCAGCTCTTCGTCGGCATAGACCTCGAAGTTGATAATCGCGCCCTGGTTCTTCAGGTCGCGCATGAACGCCTGCAGGCCTTCGGTCACGTCCTTGACGTAGGTCGCGGTAATCGAGCGGTCGACCGCCCATTTGTGCGCGTAGAGGATCGCGTCCATAACGATGTCCAGCGTGCGCACGCGGGTGACGAACTTCCATTTCGGGTCGCTGGACAGCGTGCGGTTGCCCCACAAGCGATAGCCATCGTCACGAATAATGGTGGTGATATTGGCGTTGTTCAGCAGGTTGGCCCGGCAGGAGGCATCGCCGTCGAGAAACTCGATCGGCCGCGTGGTGCCGGTGATGCCGACAAACTCCTTGTTCGACGGCGACGCCCAGAAACCGTAGGTGGCATCGGTCCACGCAAACAGGCCGGCGGTCCAGGCCGAAGCCGGTGCATTGACCGTGGCACTGGTCCCGGTGTCCCAGAATTGCACGCCAGGGTCGACCATGTAGGCGTGTTTGCTGCCGAAATTTTCGGCATAGGTGATCGCGGCTTCGTCGGTGGTGTTCGGCCCGTCGAGGATGGCCATGGCCCGCATCTTGTCGCCCAGCGCCACCAGCTCGGTGGCCACCGCCAGCGTCGCCGAGTACTGCGGCGTCACCAACAGGCGCGGCTGGGCGTTGAACTTGCTTTTGCCATTGAGCAACGCCTGCATGCCGGTCCGGCTGCCGTCGGCCCAGACCCCACCGATGATCGCGGACAGCTGCTCGGCCGGGTCTTCCAGCAGCGGCACGCCGACGGCGACAATCACCGCCTTGGACCGTTTGAAAATGGCTTTGCAGTCCTGGGTGATCGCGGCGTCCGGCCCCCAAGCCGCCACCGCTTCGCTTTCGCGGGTGATCAGCAGCAATTCGTTGGCCGCCGCGGTCGCCGGCGGCGCCACGGTAAAGGTGTTGCACAGACCGATGATCGACGCGGACGGGGTGGCGATATGCCGGGCGCCGGTGTCCACCAAGGTCACGGTGACGCCGTGAAAGAAACTCATAGAGTGATGCTCCAGAAACGAAAAAGCCCCGCATAAGCGAAGCAGTGGGATGTGCGATGACGTGCAACACGGAAAAGAAAACGCCCCGGCAATGCGGGGCGTCAGGACGCGGTGTTGGTCGATCCGTCCGGCTTTAGCGGCCGTTTATCACTGGCCGGAAAGTCCGACGATCCAGGCCAGGCCCGCAGCTCGTTGCGATAGGTGCGCCAAGCCAGCTCCGTGTTGAGCGCGGCTGGGTCAGCATCCAGATGCTTGTCGATCTCTCTGCCCGCCCAATGCAGTTCATTGTCGATCCATGACCGTTCTTGCTGGCTTTGAATCGCCAGATCGCGCGCGGCATCGAGCACCCAAACGAAACCATCCCAGAGATAGGCCGCACTTGGTCGCGGCAAATTCGTCAGCTCGGCCGGCAGTTCGCCAGGCATCGAATGTGTCACCTCGGCACCATCGGTGGTGCGGTAAGCCACGCCTCGGTAGTCGGGCACCACCAACCACGTGCCATCCCTCCAGACCACCACCTCCCCGTCCCCGGCTTCGGGCGGTACTTCCAACGTGGCGCCCGCTGGCAGACCGCAGCCACAGCTGACATAGGTTTCGTGTGGGCCGAGGTATTCGGTGGTGGTTTCACTGAACGTGTAAACCTCGATCCAGCCGCTCTCTTCAAAAAAACCATTCACTAAAGTCGGCATCAGTACATCCTGCAAATGTAGTTGTACGCCACGTTGCGCATACGGGTTTCCGTACTCACACGGACGACGGCTGAAGGATTGAAAACGACTGAGCGGTAACCCGTTGTAGTGACTTGCGGTGCAGCCGGCGTAATGGCCGTGCTGTGGTTGCCACCCGTAAATACGCCAGTCGCGGTGTTCACCAGTAACGCCGAGTCGTCGTCTTGCAGGACGAGCTCGCCCGTCATGTTTTGCAGCGTGTCGAGCTGAGCGCTCAACACGGGGCGTCCCGAATCGGGGTCAACACCGCGCCCGCCATCCAGACCACGAATCGACTCACCGCGCAGATCTGGCAGGATGCCGCTGGGATACACGGCCAGCAATGCTGGGTACCACTCGACATTGAACGGCTGCCCCGTCATCACGACGCAATTTTCTGGCGGCGTAGCGGTTGGCCATGGAAACGGCACGCCGACAGGGACGGCAAATATGGAAGCAGGATCAAAATTGCTTTCGGTCCAGATCTTCCCGAAGTCGGATGCATCAACCTGTAAACCCACGTCGTTCGAGGCGGGTCGATAACCAATGTAGACCTTGTTCGACGCCTGACCCGCACCACCGCCTTGCTGCACGGGAGTGAAACCCAGTGCCGCCTGGTACGCAGCAGGGTCAAAGTTACTCGTGTTCCAACCCGTTACCCACTCACTGAATTCGAATCCCTCTGGGCTCCGAACACCGCCACGCGTAAGCGTTGTACCGGTGTTATAGCCGATGATTTGTTGCCAGAGGGTGTCTTGACTGACCGCAACCAGCATGGGCGAGAATTGACCGCCCTCTGGAACGTTCGGGCCGGGGTTCACCCGGTAAATGCCTGCGGTGGTGACTGTGTCTAAATCGGTGCCTTCGGGAAGGACAATCCCCCCGTGCCCCCAGCCATAAGCACCCGTGAGCAATACACGGCCTGGTGTGTCATCTTGGGGAGAGGTTTGTTTAACCAGATCGGTTGAGTCCCAGGTGCTTTCCCATTCGCCCCAAACACCGGCAGTCAAGGCCCGGCGGTTGAGGGTGTGGTCGGCATTCCCATAGATCTCCTGAAAGGCGTATTGACCTGGTGTAATCGCCGAGACGCGAACCCACCCCTCAAAGGGCACGCCGCCTGGCCCTCCCGCGCCATTGCTGACGAAATAGAGGGCCGTCACCGCATTCAGGCTACCGATGTCAACATCACTGACCGCATAGGCAGCCCCGCCCCAGCCGAACGCTCCAACCTTCATCAGCGCATCAGGCATTTCATCGTGCAGATGGACCTGCACAGCAGCGGTCGCGGCGGTGCCCAGCCCGAGGTTATTCCGAGCCTCGACCACATCCGCGACATCGCCCAGGTTTTCGCTGACGGCCAGGGCATCGGTGATGCCGTAGCCGTCCAGGGTGCTCGGGTTGGTACCAGCGATTACACGCCCCAGGGCATCGACGGTGACACTGCGAAACGTGCCCACACCGCCCCCGCTGCCGCCGGCGATCATTTCAAATTGCAAACCGGTGGTGCCGAGGGTGATCGGCGCGTCGGTAACCAACTGCCAGAGGCTGTCGCCGTTGGTCGTGCCCTGCTCGACGTGGATAAACAACCCCGGTGTCACTTCCTGGCTGTTGTCAGCATCGGCGGCCCGCGTCCAGCCTTCGGCGCTGACGACATAAACACCGTTGTCCTGGGCCTGGGTCTGGGCGGTCACCAGCACCCGGTCACCGACGACCACGGCCACGTCATCGATGGTCTGCACGTTGTTCAGGGTGATGGCGACCGTGGCCGCCACCCGTGCTGACTGTTTGTGATCCAGTTTGGCCAGTTCTTCCTGAATCTTGAGGTCTACGTATTCACGCGTGGCCAGCACCACGGCCGGGTCGATCTTCAGCACGATGTTCGCCGAGCTGCTGACGATGAAGTTCATGCGCACGACCTGGGTCTTGCCACTGCCCTGGTCCAGCAACGGTTTGTAGCTCGGCGCGCAGTTGGCCACCGCCACCAGGTCGCCGTCGACATCGTACAGGCCGATCTCGCGAATCCATTCACCGCCCACCGCGGGCGGAATGATCTGTTCGGTGATCACGGTGTTGGGGTTAGCCGCATCGACGCGGATCTGGTTGATCGGCGCCCGGCGCCATTCGTTGATCAACTGGGTTTGCAGGCGGTCGGGAATCGGGTCGGTGCCGTTGGCATCCCCCAGGCCCATCTCGGTAAACATCCAGTCCAGGCCCATGGCGATAGCATTGGCGTGCTTGGCTTCACCGACCGCCGTGAGAATGGCAAAAAACTGACTGGTTTTATCAATCATAGGGATAAACGTCCAAAGTATCGGTTTCATCGACGCAGAGCGCCGGGCCAAAAGTGCCGGTCACGTCGATGTCTTTCGGGGCCGGCGGGTACACGTCGATCTCTTCACCTTCTTGCACGCACACGGCAATGCCCAACACCCCCTCGGTCTGCAGGCTGAGCGCCAGATTGGTCATGTGCCGGCTGACCGGACGGGCGTCGTCGATCAACCACGCCAGTTCCTCGTACAGTTCCTCGGTGATGCCGGCGTCATTCAGCCCCACCTCCAGGGCGAACGTACCGGGCACGCCTTCCGGCACGGTGTCGAACCATTCCACAACGTCGATCAGGTAGCCCAAGGGCTCGACCACCCGACGCAATGCACCGATGGTGCCTTTGCGTGCATGCACGTCGTACGCCGAACGGATTGCCGTGCGCTTGGCCTCCTGCGTCCAGTTGTTGTTCCAGCGGTCCACCGACCAGGCCGACGCTAGATACGGCAACAGGTGTTCAGGGCAGGTATCGGCGTTGTACAAACTGCGCAGCGGGACCAGCGTGTTTTCGTAATTGGCCGCTTCCACGGCCAGCTCCAGCGGCGTGCTGTTGAGCGGCAGCTGAGTACTCATGTCAGGCCCCCAGGATCACGCTGTAGCCCGTGCAATACGCCGCTTCGGCCTTGCTCGGCTTGAGATCGGTCCAGCCCAGCAGCTCAACCCGGGCGATGCCGGGAACGTGCAATTGCGCATCGATCCCCGAGCGCGCCACTTCCAGTCCCAAGCGACGGCGCGGGTTGATCCACTCGCTCAGGCGTTTCTGGCTTTCGGCCAGGTAAGCTTCGTTTTCCGGCCCCGGTGCCTGCGGGTACAGCACCGCTTCAATGTGGTAATCGATGACCACGGCACTTTGTACCGTGAGCCGATCGGCCACCGGCCGCACGTCCTCATCATTGAGGTGCAGCCGGACCTCTTCCAGCAGTTCCGACGAGGCCGCGCCACTGCCTTCCAGGCTGAGCACGGTGACCACCACCACGGCGGGTGACGGGCTTTCCGCCGTGGCATCGGCCACCAGGCCCGAGGCATTGCGCGCATGCAAGATGTAGCTGTTACGCGGCCCCGCCGTGGTCAGGCCCTCATACGACAGCTGCACCCGCTCGCGCAGGGCATCGTCCTCCTCGAGCACCTGGGGCGTCGGCGGCACCGTGCTCGGATCTCCCGCCTGAATCACCAGGCGTTGCAGGTTGACGTTGGCGGCCAGATGATCGAGGTCGGCCCGTTCGGCATGGGCCAACAGCAAGGCCTTGCCCGCATCGTTAACCCGCGCCCGGTTCTGCAAGGCGCCATACGCGGCCTGCTCGATCAACTTGAGTACCGGGTCGCTTTCCAGCTCCGCGCTCCAGTTGTCGCCCATGCTCAGGCGGAAGGCTTCGAGTTTCTCCTGGTAGACCTCTTCAAAGTCGAGGTCCTCCAGCACTTGCGGCGGCGGTAGGGCCGCCAGTTCCATAGTCATGCGGACACCTCCAAAGTCACGTCACTGCCCAGGTACTGCCCGGTCAGCTCGAACGTGATACGCCCGTCGAGGATGGCCACGGCACGCACCCGCCCGAGCTTCAGACGTGGCTCCCAACGGCCCAACGTGCTGGCCACCTCGGCCTGCACGGCACTCTTCCAGCCGTCATTGACCGGCAGGTCGACAAAGCGCCGCAGCTTGCTGCCGTACTCCGGACGCATGCGTCGGCTGCCCAAGGGCGTAGACAAGATGTCCTCGATGGACTGACGCAGGTGATCGAGGCCGGAAATGAGTTGGCCGGTGCGGCGGTCCAGTCCGATCATCCCGATCATGGGATCAGCCCTCGACCGCGACAAAATCCTTGCGGCCATGCAAATACTCGAGCGCGACCGTGTCATCCGAGGCCACCGCGACCTGGCCTTTTTCCACTTTCAAGGTGCGCTCGGCCTCCAGCAGAATCAGCACCCGCGAGGTATACAGCGTGTCGCGAAAGAGGCTCAGCGTGGCCGGCGCGGGCGCCTCACTGGCGGCTGATACTTCCTTGGTTTTGCTTGTCATGGATTTACTCCAGGTATAAAAAAACCCGCACGCGGCGGGCTGAAGGTGAATGTTTCACTCAATGCGAGTGGTTGCTGCTGTTGCCCCCGGCGTCCATGATCGTGCCGGCGCCGGTGATGTCGCCGGATACACTCAGCGCACCGTCGATGCTCACCTCACCCGACAGCGTGATCTGGCTGGCCGTCACCCGGATTTGCTCCGGCGTCACTTCAAACTGCGAGCCACCGACCGTGATCGTCGCGCGGCTGCCGTCGGGTAACGCGATGCTGTAGCTGCCGGCTTGCCAGTCGTAGACCAGTGAGCCGCCATCGTCGAAGTACCAGGCCTCGACGTGATCGCGGTTGTCCGGCGGGGCCCCGGCGTTGCCATACAGCCCCGGGATAAACGTGCCCATGGCCGGATCACCGCTGGGACTGAACAGCGCGCCCTGCTCATTCAGGCTCGGCGCCCGCCAATGGCGAGCTTTGCCCGCGGCCAGGCTGTGCCAACGCACCCAGGCACTGACCCAGGTACCGGCCTTGACCCGCACCCGGCCGGCACTTAGATCGACGCCGACCACCACGCAGGGCATTAGCATCGCCGCGATCATCCGGTCGTGTTCGGCGCTTGCGTATCCCATGCCAGATCCTCCGGCTGAAAGTAGTGATCTTCATTGCCGGTACCGGTGCAGCCATCGACATTCAAGTAAAGGGTGCCCGGGGGCTCGAAAGGCCACAGCCACTCAACCTCACCGAGGTAAATCTGCTGGGTCCACTCCACCGTCCACACGGTGTAGCCATCCAGTTCGGGCTTGGTCCAATCCTGACGCGACGCCACAAACTGCGCCTGTTCGACGTTGTCCAGCCCCCAGGTTTGTGCCCGCAACACAATGGCAAGTTGTGCGGCCAACTGCGCTCCGAGTTGCTGATGACGGGCCAACTCCGGCGCGACAATGACCCGCGCTTCAAAGCGCTGGATCAGCACGGTTTCACCGGTGCCGATGTCGGGCCCGGGCTCAAACTCAACCGGTTCGAGAAATACCGCCGGCAACGCTATCCGGTCCTGAATGTCCGGACAGGTCGCCACAAACCGCACCGAGGGCAGTGCCTGGCGGATGTGGTCCTCGATGGCGGCGTACAACGCATCCAGCGAAAAGGCAGGATCAGACACGAGCGCTCCCCTTCAGGTATTTATGCAGTTCAAAGTTCATCTCTTGTCTGAACACGACCAGTAGACGCTCGTCGGCCTTGTTGGCCCAGGTGTAAAACGGACCTTCAACGTCTTCGAGCGAGACCTTGGCCTTGGCCAGTGGAAAGCGATTGTCGTTTTCCGCGATCCAGCCCGAACTTGTGCCTCCACCCGCGGACGCGCTGCTGCCGGGATAGTCATCCGGGTTGAAATGTTTGCTGGAGGTGCGGATCCAGATATCCGCCTTGTTGCCATACACACGCTTGTAAAAGGCGCCCTGGTAGCGCCGCCCCGCCACCGAGACACCAGCCTTGCCCTGCCGGGGATTGCCTACCCGGCTGGCCTCCATCGGGTTGGTGCCAAACCAGAGTTTGCCCAACTGGCCCTGGCCTTTGATGGGATAGCTGCGCAGACGCTGACGCACCGCCCGAACGGCGATTCGTTCCTGCTTGCTGACATCCCGCGCCATGTGCGTGGCAAGCCAGCCCAAGGTCTTGTTGATTGCCCGCCGTTGCGCCGCGGCGGCCGCCTTGGGCATCACCTTGGCCAACTGTTTAAAAGCCTGCATATCGTCTGCGGAAAACTGCAGCGAAACCGGCACGGTACTCATGCTTTTAACCTCAACGACAAGGCCACCAGACCATCACCCGCCGGCTCCAGGTGAATCAGGGTGTACTCGCCACCACCGTCCAGGACTGGTAAATCGATGTGCACCGTCTGCGTTTTTTCAACGCCCTGAGCATCGGCGACCCGAATGTGAAAGCACGGCTCGCGCAGACCGGTGTTCAAGCGTCCGATTTTGGGCTGCAACCAAGGCGCCGAGAACATGCCCAGCACGCGCCGACCTTCAATGAAGGCAACATCTGCCAGGGTGTCGAACACCACGCTGTCGATCTCCGCGACCAGGTCTCGAAAGGCCATGGTCAGAGTGTCAGCAGGATCTGAGCCCGTGGCCGCGTGCACAGGTGCAAGGGATTGGATTGGGCTTCACCGGCCATGCCCTTGTTGAACGGCAGTGGTTCCAGCTTGCTGTAATACGGAAGGCCTTGGGTGTTGGCCGTTTCCATGTAATCCGCCGGAGCAAAGCAGGAGATGTACAGCTCCGGCACGCCTTCGGGAATCAACAGGGCTGTATCGTCATGAATAAACGACACGCCAGCGATTCGCCCGCGGTAGCGCTCCCAGACGATGCCGCCCAGCTCGAAGCTGTCCCGCGCATCACCACGCAACTCGGCTGCCTGGATCGTATTAAGGTAGGTTTCCTCAACCGATTTGTGTGTGATCAGCTTGTTCCAGAAATTCTTGCCACAGAAGGCCCGCGCGCCCGAGCTGGTGACGCTGCCCAGTTCATCGTCCTGCATGTCCAGCGCTTCGGCGCACTTGACCCGAATCTTGGTGGCCGAGTCATTCAGGCCCATGGACAAGCTTTGTTGCTCCACACCAAACGCCTGATAAATGTTCAGCAGGACCGTCGAGCCATCCGCGTCCAGCACCAGGCCGTTCAGCGCGCCCATGCGTTGAAATTCATGGGTGGCATCGAGCTGACGTTTGGCCTTGCTCAGGCGCGTGTTGACTACGCCCTGCACGGCCTGCAACTCGGTGGTCGAACCAAAGGCGCGAATGCCCTGGATCTCGTCGGCCTTGATGGTGAAACGCTGCGGCAGGTGCACGGTGTTGAACGGAATCATCTGACGTTTGCTTGCACCCACGACCAGACCCGAGGTGCCGCGCTCACCCGCCGGCACCAGGGCCAGGGTGTTGCCGTCCTTTTCGATCTGCACGGTCAGGGTGCTGATCCCTTCCTCGCGAAACAGGCCCAGGCTGCTGATGCGTCCCGGTAGGTATTCCTGCTCATTGATCGCCGCGGTCAGCGAAGATACGGAAAAAACATCGTCGGTAAAAATGCCAATATCGGCCATGAAGGAGCTCTCCAGAAAAGCAAAACCCCGCTCAAGGCGGGGTTTGGATGAAAGGTAAATGCCTTAGCGGGCAATCACAAACTGAGCCGCCAAGGCACCCTCGGCCTCAGCATCGAAGCCGGTTAAATGCACCTCGCTGACCTCGGCCAGCCGCACCACTGCACTGGCGCGACGCTCTTCGGTCGATTCGCCCAGTGGCCCGTAGAGGACGCAGGCTGCCACTTCGGTGCCGTCGGTGGCGGCGGGATCGTAGGGGGCAAACTCATTGGTCGCCGTGACCAGCCCCAGCACCTGGCCAGCATTCAAAGCAGCACCTGCAGCCACCAGAATGGATTCACGAGAGATCTTCCCGGCCCCTTCGGAGAGCAGAAACTCGCCAGCGTGTAGCGTTTCGTACTTTACGGTCATGCTCGTGCTCCTTTTGCACTGTTGGATTGCCCCGCATGGACGGCCTGACGGGCTGCCCAGATCGAAGACGGATTCGGTTGTTTCGCCAGCACCTTCGGTGCAGGGTCATCGTCGAGGGGCACGCTATTGTCGATTTCGAAACCGTTGCCGCTGCTGACGATCTTGTCGAACAGCCGCGCGCGTACCGCGGGCTCATCCAGCCCCGCGGCCACGTACTCGAGGCTGAGCTCTGGCAGTCGTGCCGCGACACACAGGTCATGCACCGCCTTGGCCCGGGTCAGCCCCGCCAGGACGATCTCTTCGCTTTCAAGCTGGGTCGAGCTGAGCAATGGCGCGACCAGGTTGCTGATCCCCGACTCGGCACAACGTTGAGTGATCAACAACGCCAACTTGGCCGAATCCATCAGGGGCTTGGGTGGATCGTTTGGCGCAGGCTCCGACTCCAGATCTGGCTCAGGCAACTCATCGAGCTGGGCCAGCAATTCAGCTGGGGTGTGCTGATAACGCTGCATCACCCCGCCCTGACCCAGACACGCTTTGACCTGGACGCCGTCACCCACTTCATCAGCCAGCCCCAGTGCCACTGCCTCACTGGCTGTCAGCCAGGTTTCGGCGGCCACCAAACCCCGTAATTCCACCTCATCGATGTCCGGTGCCTTGGCCTTGTAGGCCGCGATGATCGCCTCCATGGTTTGGTCGAGGACATCCGCAACCTTGCGAAAGCTCTCGGCGTCGCCAGCCGCATAGGTCCACGGGTTGTGGATCATCAACATCGCATTGGACGCAATCACCACCTTGTGGGCACCGCACACCGCGACACTGGCCGCACTTGCAGCCAATGCATCGACACGCGCCGTGCAACGTTCGCCCAGCCGCGACAAGGTGTTGTGCATGGCCAACCCGTCGAACAGATCGCCGCCGATGCTGTTGAACGCCGCGATCACCGGCGACACGCCGTCGTCGACCGCGCGCAGATCCTGCATGAACTGACTGGCCGTAATGCCCCAGGTGCCGATTTCGCCATACACAAAGACTTCAATCAGCCGCTCGGTGGCTTCACCGCTGGCATGCACGGCGTACCAGCTTTTGTCCTGCACCGGCACCCGCTGGCCGGCCTTGTTGTAAATGCGCGGCGGCGTTTTCTTGCTCATGTCTGCTCCTTGTCGTCGAGCGCCTGGAGCAGTTCGACGAGCGTGCTGTAATTAAGACCTTTGCCCCGAGCCCGCTCGGCATCGGCGGCGTTTTCTTCGTCCACCGTTTCGGCGTCATAGCCGGTGCGCAGGACCATCTCGCTGCGCGAAGCAAAGCCGGCGTTCACTTCCATCGTGCGTGACTGAACATCCTGAACCGGATGGATGTAGGCCCAGCCTTGTGGCACCCAGCGTGTACGCAGGTACTCACGGCGTCGTTGGGCATAGTCCGGCAACAGCACGGCGCCACTGAGCACGGCCATGTCCATCCACGCGGCCCGCACCGGTCGACATAACTGGTGCACATACACACCGAATTGCAGCTGCTCAAGTCGACGCCGGAACTCGGTGAGCACCACCCGTAGCGCGCGGTCATTCACTTCGCGCATGTCGCCAGTGAGGATCTCGTACGGCATTCCGGCGCCGGCCGCCGCCGCCATCAATTGCTGACGCATGAAATCCGGGTAGTTGTTGCCGGCATCTGGCGGCGAGGAAAACTCGACCTCCTCGCCCGGCAACAACTCCTGCATGGTCCCGGGCTCCAATGCCACCATCGGCGTGAAGCCATCCGAAGCGAGGTTCAGTGGCGCTCCGGTCACTGGGTCGACCGGCGTCTGGATGTCATCCGGTGATGGCTTCTTGATGAAGCCGGCGAACAGGTTGGCCACCTCTTGGCGGAACAACACCGCATCGTCGTAGTTGTCCAGGCTGCGCAGGCGCTTGAGCACCGGCGATAAACGCGGCAGACCACGCAGCTGACCCGGTTCGACCGGCTCAAAAATGTGCAGCACCTGGCTCGCCGGTACGCGCACCAGCTGGTTGTAGCCATTGTTCAACGACGCGGCATCGCCGGGATGCGAGCGATACATCCAGTACGCCACCCGGCGACTATCCGGACTGAACTCAATGCCGGCGCGAATGACGTTGCCGTTACGGGCCATTTCGGATTTGTCGTGTGGCACAAACTCCGGTGCCAGCACCTGGAGTTGCAGCGGCACCACCAGCCCCTCATCGAGGCTGCGCGGGCGCAGGCGGACAAAACATTCGCCGGCTGTTTCCACCGTCCGGGCGATCAACGCCTGCTGTCCGTAAAAGTCGGTGAGACCATCGGCGTCGGATTCTTCGGTCCAGTCGGCCCAAAGCTCCTGCAGCAAATGCCGAAGCTCGTCATCCTGGGTTTTCGGCCGCGGCGTGATGCCGGTGCCGATCAGGTTGCTGACCCGTTTGTCGATGATGTTGAAGGCGTACGGATCATTACGCACCGCCGCGCGGGAACGCGAGCGCAGGTTGCGTAACGCCGGAATGGCAATGCTGTTGAAGCCGACGTCGGGCGCATCCCAGCTGGCGGAACGACGCCCTTCGGCCGCGCCTTCATAGCTGGCCTTGATGTTCGAGGGAATCAAGAATCCGCTGCGGCCCAAGGTGGGAAAGTGACGAGCCATTACAGTCCCTTGCCTCCATGGTAAAGCCGCACGATGCGCGAACGAGGTCCGGCCGCCGCGATCAACGAGCTACGAATTTCGTCGCGTGCCCTGAGCAATTCGTCGATGTCGCGGTACTCGACGTTGCGATCGGCGTAACGCACGATTTTTTCGCCACGCGCAATTGCCTTCTCGACCGCATCGAGTTGCTGTTGGGTAAAGGCCATGGGGATCGCTCTAAAATAGAAAGACAACGTGGTGTGCAACTGCACGTTTTCACTCAACGCCGCTTTTTGAGGTAGCCGCTGCTGGAGGTTCGACGCTGCGGAGGCCGTGCAATCGGCAGCGCTGCTGCTGGCTGCTTCGCTGGTGGCGGCACGGGATCAGCCCGTTGCTGCGGTGATGTCGCCGCAACGCGGACACGTTCAGCCGCAACGGGCTTCTCACCCGGCGGCACCGCCTGCAACAAAGCGACTCTTACCCGCTCCCAGTCGTGCTCCTTGTAACGGTTCAGTCCCAGGTAATGCGCCATCGCCAGGCTGTACACCATCAAGTCGAGGGCTTCGTTGCGCTCCGCCTTGCCCTTGACCCATTCGATTTTTTTGTAGCCTTTGATGTACCGAGTCACCTTGCGCTCGGCGACACACTGGGCGAAGAAATCATCCGGCAGGTCGTTGGCAAAGTGCAGCGCGCCGGGACCGTCCTCCACCGGATAGCGGTTGTAAATCCAGTCCTTGGCCGTGTCGGTACCGATGAACCATAACTCGACACCTTTGCGCTCGGTCAGGCCTTTCCAGGTGACATCCATCATCGATGGCCGCTGCGCAATCACCGGCCGACCCGGCTTGCTCGCGCCCTTGACCGCGAAGATGTTGCGCCAGCGCCGCAGCCGGCAGAACTGGTACACCTCGTCGGTGTGGTTGCCGCCGGAGTCGATGCCGGCTGCCCGGATTGTCAGGTCCGCGCCACACGGATGCGGATAACGCGCCTTGAGTTTGTCATCGAGCACCGACCAGGTGCGTTCGTCGGAGGGATCGCCCCAGATCACCTGATAGTCGATGATCCAGCGCTCCATGCCGGCGCCCCAGCCCACCACCATGAACTCCAGTCGGTTGGCCTGGACATCGACCGCGGCCGTTAGCATCAGCACGGCGCACGGCATCGAACCCAAACCATACGTTTCCAGCCGAGCCCGAGCCATCAGCACATCGGCTTTGGTCTGCTCTTGGGCGCTGTCCCAAACCTTGGCCAGACGGGTGTTATAGAACACCTGCATCGGCTCAAGATCACCACGGGACATGGCGGTCTTGGCCTTCTCGAACTGTTTGGCCAGCGCGGCCCAACCAGTCCAGCCAGGCGGCGAGTACAACGCATTGAGGTTGAAACCGACGGTTTCACCATCGCCCTGGGCATGGGCGCGCCACTCGCCCTTGGCCAACATCTCACCCTTGTGATGTTCCTCGATCAGCACGTCACAGTCAGGCCCGGCGCACTCATAGTGCGCCCGTTGGCAGTCCGTCGAGTAATGCAGGCGTTCCCATTCCAGAACTTGCATGTGTCCGCAAGTCGGACACGGCACGTAGTAAAAACGCTGGTCGCTGGTCTCGAACAGATCGGCAATGCGCGAGGCGCCCCGGATCGTCGGCGAGCTGGAAAAGTAAAACTTGGCGTTGCGGCCAAACGTACTGCCCCGGGTTTCAGCCAGCTCAATCGGGTCACCCTCCTCGCCCACGTCCACCACCCAGCGATCCACTTCATCACCATAGATGTACCGGGCCGACAACTCCGACAGGTTCGCTGCCGAACCGGCGGTGGTGACATACAACGAACCACCTTCGAACTCTTTGGTGTCCATGGTGTTGCGCGCATCCCGCGAACGGTTCGCGGCGACTCGTTCGCGCAGCACCGGGGTGGCCTTGATGGTCTTGCCGATGCGCGACGAGACTCGCTTGGCCAACCCCAGGCTGGGCAACAGCGTGAGAATGTTGGACGGCGCCATGTGGATCAGGCCGCCAATCCAGTTCAAGGCAATCTGGGTTTTCATCAACTGCGAGGCCACCATGGTGACCACACGCTTGCATGGATGTGCCGGCGACAGACAACGCATGGGCTCGCGGGCATACGGCGTACGTGCCGTGCGGTACTGCCCGGGTTCGGCGGCCCCTGCATCCCGCGGGATGCGCATGAACTCGTCAGCCCACTGATCAATCCAGACATCCGGCTCTGGCCGCAACCCGCGGAAATACGCCTCCCGGTACACCGCTGCACCGTCGGGCATTTCCGCTGACATGGATTAGCTCGCTGCAGTCAAAGAATGGATGAGGTCCGTCGAGGACATCCGTTCGGCATCGTCCAACACCCGGCGCAAGGCGGCAGTGAGGTGCTTCTCGATTTGCCAGTGATCACTCATGGCGGCCAATTCGGGGGCCAACTGGGGCGGCATACCCAGCAACAGATCCCGCAACATCCGCCCGGTCGTGTACGCCGCCGTTTTAACGGCCTCCAGCTCGACGTGGGCGCCGCGATTTTTGTGAAATTCGCTCTCGGTCAGGCGTGATTCATAAAACTCGCGATAGGCGCGCGACTCCTGAAAGTCCGGGATGCCCTCGACAGACAATGGCGCCTGGTGCGAAAGAACGGCTGAAGGCTCGCATTCGATCTGGGGGCCCGGGGTATTGCCTTCCGGCCTACGCTGTATCCGTTCGCGCTCGTGCCGCGCCGCCACATTGGCTTTGCTCGGATCCGCGGTGCTGAACAGCAATCGGTCCGTGGCCTCGACATCCACCATGCCGTCCACCATCAGAACCAGACGACCGCTCTTGGCCAACTTCGACACATAGGGTTTCGACCAGCCTTGGCGCGTGGCGAACTCCGCTTTGGTGAGTGCTGTCATGTCCATGCCTTACGGTTAACCCGGCGGGGCCAAGAGTTAACCGAGTAAAATAGTCGGTTAACTCCTAGGTTAACCACCTCAAGACCACGGCCCGCCTGGCTTTCAGCCAATTTCATAGCCTTTCAGTCATTTGCTTAGTTAACTCTTGGTTAACTGCCTTAGTTAACCGGGCTGAAAGCCGCGGCCCGCCTGACTTTCAGCCGACTCGACAGTTGGCTGAGTTAACCAGGTTAACTCCTTAGTTAACCGACCTGTAAGCCGCAGCCCATAAGGCTTTCAACCCGGTTCACCCGGCGAGTTAACCAGTTAACTAACTTTGGCCGGGTGCCGCTAACGCGTTTGCGCGAGTCTTATGCCCCGTGTTCTTTGGAAGTTGCCAGGGTCCCCGGCGGGTTTGGAAACCCTGGTCCTGCCCTGATTGGAGATCGCGTTTAAAACGGAGGCAGTCGAAATTGTGGATGTGATGCTTATACCGGTAGCGCTGCAATCTGACGGGCAACTTCGTCATGAATCAGTTTGGCTGACCAGGTATGCGCGACGAGGTCGGTACCGGCTTCCAGCAGTGCGGCATCACCCTCAGCGGGTATGACTGGCTGGTCGGTCAGGTCGTTGTAGCTGCCCGAGAAGTCGGAAGTCCCACTGCCGATAGCAATACGAGCAGCGGCGGCGTCGACGCTCACCAGCACAGCCTTGCCCACATCTGAGGCGTCCGAGATGCTTTCAGAGGTGATGTCGCCTGGCGTGCCGGCTGCATTGTTCGTTCCCTTCACCACAGCCTGAAGCACTTGAAAGCCTTCAGTGATGGAGACAGGGCTACCGTATGGCTGCCAGCCTTCGGCAATGGCCTGTGCCAGCTTGGCCGTCAACTCCTCAGGAGTGTTGGCGACGACGGTTTCGTATTGGGTGTAGGCCATTCTCTAAATCTCACGATTGAATGATTGAGCGGCGAGCGGCTGGCAGGCACGCGATTCACCACAACGGATGTAGCCCGTCACTGCGTATGCCAGCAGGAGCACAAGAGGCAGCACCCAAGGGCAGCGCTTCATGGCACCGAATCCGATTTGGGAAACTTGAAGTCCGCGAACCGATCAGCCAGATCGGCGATCTTCTTCACGCCAAGAAATCCGATGAACACACCTGCAGCCGTGGCGAAGTTCTGCGGTAAGCCGAAGTACTCGAGCAACGGAATCAAGCCAATGGTGATCAGCGTGCACAGCGAAGCTTCAAGCAACGCCTGTCGCCGCGTGCCACCGCCGTAAATGATCCGCAAGGCACCGACCACGAATGACAATGCTCCGGCGTAAATCGTCGGCAAATGCTGCCCCAGCCACGCGATAACGAGCAGCCAAGTGTCTGGTTTGTCAGGCATGTTGGTCATCCGGTTTTCTCCCTTTCGGGAAGCGCAATAGATCGGCTCCAGCATCACTTCCCAGCTCGAAGCGATGGGCGTGGCGGAGCCAAAAACAATAGAGCCCTGCTCGATGGCAGGGCTCATAAACGGGCACAAAAAAACCGACTCAATGGTCGGGTTCTTGAAAGGCGTCTCGCTGCGTTCACAGCAACACACGCTGCTATAAAAGCAGGTCTATTCCGCGCGGAAAAGGCTTTTTCGCAGTCAATGCGAAATTGCCCCTAGCCAGTTGTCGCATGAACTTGGCAAATTGCTCGCGCGACAGGCGGCAATCGGCCAAGTGCAGACGTTGGCACGTGAGAGGTCAAACGTCCGAAATGTGGCAGAAGCCTTGGGGCATGCTTGATTCAGCAGGTTAGCCAATAAAAGTCTCAGTATGATGCCCCGACTGTCAGGGCCGTTCGATTGCCTCCCAGTCGGGTTGCTTGGTTGTTATAAATTGTCTCGATCAGGACTAAAGTAGGACTTGAAGTAGTGGCAGGTTGCCTGTATCACTAAATTTCGATAGATCGCATGGAGAGCTGATTTTGAATAAATTTCGCGTCGTGACGTCAAACCCTGAGTGGTACAAGGGCGGCAAAGGAACGATCTTCACGATCCACAACGAATCATGGCCTTTACGCGGCCTGACTTATGAAGTTGAGAGCGACGCATATTCAGTTTGCGACGCGCTCAATCGTGGCGAGCAGCTTTCTGCCGAGTTGAAATTCAAGCATGACAACTTGCCCCAGACGGTCACAATCTTAACGGCGCTAGCGCCAGCTCAGGATGTCCTTTACTACCATGTCCAGGACAAGCTAAGCGGCACCGCCTCTATGTCGCTCGATAGTGACTTGCACAAAGCTCAGGCACTCAGAGAAGCAGGCTATTCAGACCCTGTCGTTTATTGGAGAGTCGCCAAGTAACGCTTCCGTGCTGCACTCACCTGCGGCACACCTACTCTTCACTCGACAGCATCACGTCGATCAGCTTCTGCTCACCCAATCGGAACAGGGCAAGCGACTGCATAACGACCGACTTGAGGCGCAAAGAAATCATATGTCGCGACGTACATAAACGTCCGAGAAGGGTCGTTTTCAGTCGGTCGCGGCAGGCTGAAAACGGCCAAAAGCGGTCGGTGGACAGATTTCGAAAAAAATCGCAAACCCCACGACGCATACCGTGGTAATACGTTGCGGTGCGCGAAAACTGGAGAGTTTTCTTTATATCCATAATTGGACTATAAGATAAAGGTGGTGTCGCGCCCTGCGCGGGCGTGCGGATTGAAACTTCCCAGGGCACTACTGTAGCCCAGATTGTTATGTCGCTCCTCACGCGGGTGGGGAGTGACGCTTCCCGTGGCATCAGGAAGACGACTATCCGATGGATGTCGCACCCGACATGTTTGTGCGGATTGAACAGCTACCAAACCTCGCTTGAAGCAGTTTCGGCTGCGTTTGATCATCGTAGTGCGGCCGAGCTGCGTATCTAGGTGACGCTTAAGCTCGCCTTCAACCAAAATCATCAATCACGCGATCAAAATCTATTCCTCGCTGAAACAGCGTTGAATTCCGCCAGGGCAACCTGCGATTGCCTATCGGCGACTATACCTTCTGGAGAGAGACGCCTAATCCAGGCTTAATCAGTAGCGAACGGTTGTTTTGGTAAGCAGAAGTCGCGCGCTCGCTGGCGCGGAATGCAAACTGAGAAGGAGGGCCAGATGGCCTACGGAGTTCGATTGCTGATCTGGGGCGAACGCGCTTGTTTTACCCGGCCAGAAATGAAGGTTGAGCGCGTCTCTTATGACGTTATCACTCCCTCTGCGGCGCGCGGTATTCTCGATGCCATACATTGGAAACCAGCAATTCGCTGGTCGGTGGATAGAATTAAGGTTCTCAAACCGATTCAATTCGAGTCACTACGGCGTAACGAGGTGGGCGGAAAACTATCCTCAGACAGTGTTGGTAAGGCCATGAAGGCCAACCGTACAGACGGTCTGATTACCTTTGTCAATGAACACCGTCAGCAACGCGCTGCCACCGTCCTGAGGGATGTGGCCTATGTCATCGAGGCACACTTCGTGCTGACCGAAAAAGCCGATGACAGCGATTCTATTGGAAAACACCTGGATATTTTCAATCGTCGCGCTCGCAAGGGGCAGTACTTCCATTCGCCCTGTTTGGGGGTACGCGAGTTTCCCGCCAATTTCCAGTTGCTTGAGCCCGGCATAGTCGAGCCGATTGCCGATGCTGCGTTGGTGGGGGCTCGTGATCTAGGCTGGATGCTGCATGACATCGATTTTGCTGATGACATAACCCCACATTTTTTCCGGGCGCAGATGCTCGATGGCCTAATCGAAGTGCCGCCCTTTATCGCGGCGAAGGTCAAGGCATGATCCTCGCTGCGCTCAATGACTATTACCTGCGCTTGGCCGGGCAAGACAAGGTACCTGTGTTTGGTTATAGCAAGGAGAACATCAGCTATGCGCTAGTACTGTCGGCCAAGGGCGATCTGGTGGATGTGCTGGATGTGCGCGACAAATCCGGCAAGAAACCGCAGCCCAAGCGCCTAACTGTTCCTCAATCAGAAAAACGAACAATCGGAATCAAGCCCAATTTTCTCTGGGACAAGTCCAGTTATGTATTGGGCGTCAGTGCTAAGGCAATCGGGCGCAGCAACCAAGAACACCAGGCTTTCAAGAGTCTACATCAGCAATGCCTAATCGATGAACTTGATCCCTCCCTTCAAGCACTTTTGGCTTTTCTTGATAGCTGGTCTCCTGATCGATTTCAAGCGCCGTTGTTCAGTGAAGAAATGCTCGATGCCAACTTTGTGTTCCGTCTCGAAGGTGAGCAAAGCTACCTGCATGAGCAACCTGCCGCGCAACTTCTCAGAGCCAAGCTGCTGACGAGCTCTAAAAGTCGTAAAGGTTTATGCCTGGTGACTGGCCAGTGGCTGCCACTGGCGCGTCTTCACCCAGCTATAAAGGGGGTCAATGGTGCCCAGAGTTCCGGTGCTTCCATCGTCTCCTTCAACCTGGAATCCTTTTGCTCCTACGATAAAAGCCAGGGCGCAAACGCACCCATCTCCGAGGCCGTGGCTTTCGCCTACACAATGGCGCTTAACCATCTGTTGCGACGGGATGAACATAACCGCCAGCGCATGCAAATTGGTGATGCCAGCGTCGTGTTCTGGGCCATAGCCGATACCTTAGAGGAGGCTAGTAATGCCGAACTGGTGTTTGCTGACCTGCTCAGTCCAGCCAGCGACGATGTCCGGGAAGCCGCCAAGTTACGTTGCATACTGGACGCTGTAGCCATGGGTTGCTCCTTACGTGATCTGGGGTTGCAACTGGATGAGAACACGCAGTTGTTTGTGCTGGGTCTGGTACCGAATGCCGCTCGCCTGTCGGTTCGCTTCTGGCAGACAGGCAGTTTGGTTTTTTTTGCGCAACGTCTGGCCGAGCATTACCAGGATCTGCATATTGAGCCGGCGCCTTGGAAAAACGAGCCAGCAATCTGGCGCTTACTCAAAGCTACGGCCCCCAGCCGAGATGGCAAAGCTAAAGCCGAAGACATTACGCCACAACTGGCCGGTGAAATGACCCGCGCCGTTTTGACTGGCAGCCGTTACCCGCGAAGCCTGCTGACCAACGTGATCATGCGTATGCGCGCCGATAAAGATGTCTCCGGTTTGCGGGTAGCGCTGTGTAAGGCAGTCCTGGTGCGCGACCTGCGCCTTGGCGTCAAGGGAGTCAACGAGGAAGTGCCTGTGAGCCTCGATAAGGAAGCCAGCAACACCGGTTATCGCTTGGGGCGGCTGTTCGCCGCACTGGAAAGCGCCCAGCTGTGTGCCTTAGGCGCTATCAATACCAGCATCCGTGATCGCTATTACGGCGTGGCGTCAGCAACCCCCACCACGATTTTTCCGATGCTGTTGCGCCATGCGCAAAACCATCTGGCCAAGCTGCGTAAAGAAAAACCGGGATTGGCCCATCACCTGGAGCGCGAGATAGGCGAAATCATCGATGGCTTCGGTACCCAATTCCCACGCGGATTGAAACTTGAGGATCAGGGGCGTTTCGCCATCGGCTACTACCAACAATCCCACGCGCACTTTAGCCCTAACAGCGAAGCCAGCACCAATAAGTCGCCCGACAAAGTGCAAGGAACAGAGCAATGAGTATCATCGCCAACCGTTACGAGTTTGTCTTCTTGTTCGATGTCATTAATGGCAATCCGAATGGCGATCCGGATGCTGGCAACCTTCCGCGCCTCGACCCTGAGACCAGCCAGGGGTTAGTCTCCGATGTTTGCCTCAAACGCAAGATCCGCAACTACGTCAGTTTGGAGAAAGAGAACGGTGCGGGTTACGCCATTTATATGCAGGAGAAATCCGTACTGAATAGTCAGCACGAATTGGCATGGAAAGCCTTGGATATCGCAGCTGATGTCAAGGATGGCTACAAAAAACTACCCAAAGACTTGGCGAAGGCCAAGGAGCTGACCGACTGGATGTGCGCCAACTTCTTCGACGTACGTACATTTGGCGCGGTGATGAGCACAGGCGTTAACTGCGGTCAGGTGCGAGGCCCGATTCAAATGGCCTTTGCCACCTCCATCGATCCGGTGGTGCCCATTGAAATCGCCATCACCCGCATGGCCGTGACCACGATGAAAGAAGCCGAGGAGCAAGGCGGCGACAACCGTACAATGGGCCGTAAACACATCATTCCCTACGGACTGTACCGCGCCCACGGTTTTGTCTCAGCCAAGTTGGCTGAGCGGACTGGTTTCTCTGAAGACGATCTCGAACTGCTCTGGCGCAGCCTGATCAACATGTTCGAACATGACCGATCCTCTACCCGTGGTGAAATGGCGGCACGCAAGCTGATCGTATTCAAACACGAACATCCAATGGGTAATGCGCCGGCCCATGTGCTGTTCGATACAGTGAAGGTCGCTCGGGTGCATGGTGAGACCGATACACCCGCCCGCAGCTTCGGTGACTACCAGGTAACTATCAACAGAGAGTCCCTGCCAAAAGGTGTCAGCGTACGTGAGCTGATCTGAAGGGGACGGTCATGGAAGATACCGATCTGATTTCACTGTTCGCTTTAGTAGCATTATCTCGACTGTTCCCGGCGGTGCGCCCTAGTACATGCCGAGCAGTTGTAGGCAGAGAATCTGCCATACGACCGAAGGGCGCTTGCTGCATGAATGTACCGACCAGCCGCCAATCGAACAACGGCATATAGAGCGCAATGCATCAACAGCGCTCCATAAACCCTGCCTACGTAAGAGGTTCGTTGGCGCATGGCGATCCGCTTGTGGGGCTAAAAATGGTGTCCACTTAAATAGGTGGACACCATCGTCCTAAGCGATGGCTTCAGGAAGGCGTGTTTGCCGGACGCTTACGACTGCTCTAGCCGCCCTTCATGACAGGCAGCAATGGGTCCAGAGTGTGTAAAAACGCATTAGGGCCTTGTCGGCGCGAAGAGCCGACGGCTGTTCGCTGAGTGAGTCCGCTTAAGGCACCATAGTTGATCAATATCGCATCGGTGCCCTTCAGCAAGGTTCTACA